>JAJFHY010000183.1 GCA_021775375.1 Amylibacter sp.
TGCCCTAACGCCGCTTCAAGTGCTTTTTGCTTATCCATTGTTTTTTTATCGTTCATATCTAGTAAAGTCGCGCCCATATTTTTACCCTTTATTTCATATCGCGGCCTGTGCGACAACGACTGGTTTGTTCTATTTATGTTCTTATTCACCTTATGAGACCAAAAAGAGAACATTTCAAGAAAAATTTTCACTTATAAATTTCAACAAGTGATTTTCCGCATAGAATTCTCGTGATCACCTCACTGAATTAGCTTTATGTATTTATAGTTAAAAAGCCGTTAAGGCATGTGTTTGCAGTAAAACAACCTTACTGAATTCCAAGCTGTTTTAACTTGGAGCGCGCAGAGTAATCCCCCAATGCCGCGGCTTTTTTCAACCACATCACTGCAACCTCTTTTGATTGGGGAACACCTTGGCCATAAAAATAGTGGAACGCTAATGCATATTGTGCCTCCGGGTGGTTCTGATCAGCGGCGACACGGAACAATTCGGCAGCCCGCTGATTTGATTTATCAACACCACGCCCCATCTGGTAAAGCACACCAAGTGCATATTGCGCATCAGCAAGCCCCTGCTCTGCAGCCTGCTCAAATAATCCTGCTGCCCGATCGTCGGATTGTATAACCCCCTGCCCATTTATATACAGAATGCCCAATCGGTACTGCGCTTTGGCATGGCCCTGTGCTGCCGCTTGGTTATAAAAAATTGCGGCTTTTTCATAATCCCCCAGATTATTCGCTTTCACCCCGTTTTCAAAAGCACCGGCATAAACCGCAAATGGAGTAACAATAAACAGGCACACGCATGCATAAACCAACAGTATTTTTAATGGTGGCATATTATATCACCCCTATTTGCATTTTAATATTATACATAACCAACGCTTATTGCGAAAAATACTTGAATGTTACTTCACTAAAGCAGGCGATAGTTTATAACCAAAAATAAAGAAAAGTAACAAATACCATACGGTATCAGGATTTAATCATGTTGATTTTTATAAAAGAGCGTCTGGTGTTATTTGCAACACCGAAAACAGCATCAACATCGATTGAAACAACATTGCAAAATCTGCCTTCAATGAAACTTTCTGCCCCACCGGTTGTCAAACACACAGCATATCGACGGTACAAACGCTTACTTGAACCGTATGTTGTCGCTATAATTGACGACACACCGGATTGTATCGCGGCCTTTCGCGAGCCGGTTGACTGGTTAGGCAGTTGGTACAGATACCGTGGACGACAATCGCTTATAGGCGAAGATAGCAGTACATATGGTATCACTTTCGATCAGTTCGTTGCAGGTTACTTACAAGATGACCAACCAAAATATGCCAATGTCGGATCCCAATCCATGTTTGTATCGGCCAAGAACGGTACATTGGGGATGTCCCATTTGTTCCGCTACGACCAACTCGACACAATGGTCACGTTTTTGGAAAACCGTCTGAACAAACGGATCAAGCTGCCGCATATAAATGTATCACCAAAAGCGGACCTGTCCCTAAGCCCTGACCTCTTGAAAGAGTTTCAAAACGCTTACGCACGGGATTTCGAGATATACCATTCCATCGCTGAATAGGTCTGCGACCTAAACCTTATGATGAATTTCCTCGACAAAGGTCTGGTCATCCATCGGCGGGCGCACATAGCCTTGTTGTGGCGGGCGATCTTCCAGCACAATCGGTTCTGGTGTTGTATCCTCATAGGGGATTTGGCTTAAAAGATGGGTGATACAGTTCAGCCTTGCGTGTTTCTTGATGTCGGAGTTCACAACATACCAAGGGGCTTGCTTGATATCCGTATGGGCAAACATAATATCCTTGGCTTTGGAATACTCGACCCAAAGTTTGCGCGATTCCAGATCCATCGGGCTAAGCTTCCAGCGTTTTGTCGGCGTTGTCAGCCGTTTTTGGAAACGGCGTTCCTGTTCTTCGTCACTGACCGAAAACCAGTATTTAATCAATAAGGTACCGGAACGCACCAGCATGCGTTCAAATTCGGGGCAACTGCGCAGAAAATCCTGATGCTCTTCATCTGAACAGAACCCCATTACGCGCTCTACACCACCACGGTTGTACCATGACCGGTCCAAGATCACCATTTCACCGGCCGAGGGCAAATGCGCCACATAACGTTGAAAGTACCATTGGGTTTGCTCGCGTTCGGTTGGAGCGGGCAAAGCCACAACGCGGCAAGTTCTAGAATTCAACGGCTCGGTGATCCGCTTGATCGTACCACCCTTGCCGGCCGCATCACGGCCCTCAAAGATCACCACAACCTTAAGACCTTTGATCTTGATCCATTCCTGTAGTTTAACCAGTTCGATCTGAAGTCGCGCAAGTTCTGCTTCATATTTGGAATTTGCTATTTTCTTGTTTGTGGGTTTTTTGTTATTCACGTCAGTCATACAGGCCCCCGTTCAATAATTGCAGCATTATCCAGCAAGGCTAATAGACAAAGAGGCTTATGTCGAATTTTTAATACGTTCATAGGAATTTCTAATATTTTGTTTGAATAAACCGTTTCAATCCATTCCAAGCAGCTCGGAAGCTGTTGAGCACAGGAAACTGTCTTCGGCGGTTGATTTAGATCGTTCCTCTATGAATTCACCGTCATCAAAACGCAATTGTTTTGCAACACATTGATTATCGCCCGCTTCATCGGTTGAATACGTTTTAAAAGAAACCAGGATGCTGTCCGTATCCAAGCAGTATTCCAAATGCATCTGGCTGTGTTCCTCACCGCCATAGGGGAAATCATAAACCTCACCGGTTTTATTGTCGGCTACAAACCCGATCGTACACTGTGTTCCGCAGCCAACTTTTATAACTGTATAATGCCCGGCGAAATTCGGGCCTTGCAACATCGCTTCGGTAATCCGGGTACGCAGAAAGCCGAATTCAGCCTGATCATTGGAAAAATCCGGCAGGATTGTTTCAAATGCCTGAACCGGCATACCTATGGTACATAGAAGCAGCAGATATTGGGTGATAATCTTCATCCCTTATCGTAACACAAAATTTCGTCCATCTGTACAGCGAATATCTCATCAAATGCGATTAACTGCACATGTCGTGGACGGTTTGGACAAGCTTGGATAGGGTGAACGGTTTTGGCAAAAATCGTGCTCCGGTGATTTTGTCAAATTCCATAGAAAAGGTTTCCTCTGCATAACCCGAGACAAAAATTACCTTCACATCCGGCCGTTCTTTTAATGCAATCTGAACCCATGTAGGACCGTCTTGGCCGGGCATGACGACATCAGAGATGATCACGTCAATTTTCATATCGGGGTCATTGAGCAGTAACAAAGCGTCTTCTGCGGATCCCGCTTCAAAAACCTTTATATCCTGCATAGCCAATGCGCGCGCGGCAAAACTGCGTACAGCGACCTCGTCCTCGACCAGCAATGCGGTAATCCCCTTTAATGTATCGGGTAAAAGGCTAACAGAATGTGTCTCTTGTTTGATCGGGCCTTCAACATGCTCTGTTGCGGGCAAAAGAATGCGAAATATCGTACCGGCACCCACCGTACTGTCGGCAAAAATAAACCCGCCCGTTTGTTTAATGATACCGTAAACAGTGGACAGCCCCAATCCGGTACCTTCGCCGACATCCTTGGTGGTAAAGAACGGATCGAAAATATGTGACAGATTTTTTGCTTCAATGCCAAGACCGGTATCTTGCACTTTGATCTCGACATAACTGCCTTTTGAAATACGCGCGCGTTCAATCTCAGTGTCTGTGTCAAAGTGAATTTCCGACGTGTGAATATCGACGCTGCCACCGGACGGCATAGCATCGCGCGCATTCACAACAAGGTTCATCACAACTTGCTCCAATTGACGCTTATCGGCATAAACATTCGGCAGGTTTTCGGCGTAATGCAACGAGAACTCGATTTTTTCACCAACCAGCCGATTTAACAAATGGGTCATATCCGCCAAAGCTTCATCCACGTCCAATACCTTGGGTTGCAGGGTTTGTTTGCGTGAAAAAGCCAGAAGTTGCCCGACCAAAGCCGCTGCTCTATTCGCGTTTTGGTTGATTTGCGTTAGATCGCTGTAATCCGGATCACCTTTGTCGTGGCGCAACAACAATAAATCACAATAGCCGGAAATCGCTGTCAGCAGATTATTGAAGTCATGCGCAACGCCACCGGCCAATTGACCGATTGCCTGCATTTTTTGACTTTGAACAAACTGTGCTTCAAGCGTTTTCAACTCAGTTGCGTCACTGATCACCGCTATCAGATCTGAACCGCCCCTTGGGTCCAGACTGATCATCGAGACATGCAAGAAAACTTCTGTCTTTGGCCCGGTGACCTGAACCAGTTTAGGGTCGCCGTTCGCAGCACGTTGGCTTAAATCACCTAACCATTCATCAACAGGACGGCTAAGACCGGAGACAATTTCTGACAGATTTGGCGCGGCCCCTTCCTTTATACCAAGGATTTCACGGGAAAATGCATTCGTTTGCATGATTGTACCGTTTGGGGAAATACGCACCAAAGCGATCGGCAATTCATCAAACAGCTCTTGCGCGGTTATAGGTGTTACTTTAGATAAAGCAGCTGGCTTTGGTACGATTGCATTCGTTTTATCCATTACTTCCACAGAGCGTATTAACATCCAATACGCGCAAGCGGCAGAGGCAAACATTACAAGTGGGATCATGACTGCCACCGGTTTTAAAACTGGCGGCAAGTACGATAAAGTCAGACTTATGCCTGCATAAAAACAGATAACAGATAATAGTATCCACCAGTCCAATTTAAACGGGGTTTTAAGTTTTGTGACAATCGGTTGCATAAGCTATCCTCTTCCTAATCGTCAGAATAAGGGGAAACACCTAGTATATGCAACTTATAGTTGTATCTTTTTGAAAAGTGTTACAAAAAACCCATCCGTACCATCACCGGGGTGAAATCGCTTAGCGTTGATTGATACCCAATCAGTATGCACAGCTAAAAAGGCCGCAACCTGATCTTCATTTTCCTGTCGCAACAATGAACATGTCACATAAGCCAGCACGCCGTCGTCCTTGACCAGCTTATGTGCCTTCTCCAAAATTTCGGCTTGCACGCTTAGTAAGTTTTGCAAATCCGTATCTGTAAACCGCCATTTTCCATCAGGATTGCGCCGCCAAGCCCCGGTTCCGGAACACGGTACATCAAGCAAGACCAGATCGTATGTTTTCCCAAGCAAAACCGGATCTGTCTGCAATATCTTAACCGATACCCCTGCCCGTTTTGCCCGCACAGATAAATCATTCATCCGGGCTTTGTTTTGATCATAAGCCTCAAACCGAACACCACCATCTGCAAGCACTGCCATCGCCAGAGTTTTACCACCGCCACCTGCGCAATAATCCAGCACGCTTTTAACATCCTCCAGCGGCAGTGTATCTACAATGCATTGTGATCCGGCATCCTGAATTTCAACCAAACCGCTTTGATAAGCAGCAGACAGCGCCACACGTCTGGGATTACTTGTAACGCGCAAAGCATTTGGCACGTTTTCAATCGCATCGGTTTCAATATTGTCGCTTAAAAGTGCCGCTTGTACCTGTGCCAGTTCGGCCTTCTTCCGGTTCACGCGTAAATCCAGCGGCGCACGGGATTGCAATGCAATTAAACTTGCTTCAAAACCACCCCCCAGGCTTGCACACAATTCGGGTTCCATCCAGTCAGGAACATCCAAACGTACTGCGTAGGATGGGGTGTCTTTGGCTCGTTTTAGATTTGCGCGCTCATTCTCGCTTAAAACGTCTGCCGCAAACCGTTCACCTGTAAACACATCTTCAACCGCATGACCCGCAACCATAATATGCCCAGCCACAAGTCCGCGTGCACAATCAAACCCAGCCAAGTGCATCAATGAGCGTTTCCGTCGCAGACAATCAAACACGATGTCACGCACCGCCGCACGATCTTTCGATCCCGCATAACGGTTGGACCGCGCCCAGTTGGTCAGTGTCTTTTCAGCGGGCTCGCCATCCAGAACACTGCCCAGAATATCTATCGCAGCCGCATATCGTGCGTTGGGTGTCACCTAGCCAATCCGGTAATTCGGGCTTTCGCGGGTGATCTGCACGTCATGCACATGGCTTTCTTTCAGACCCGCACCCGTGATCTTAACAAACTTGCAATCCTTGCGCATCTCTTCAACAGTCGCACAACCTGTGTAGCCCATAGAGGCACGCAATCCACCGATCATCTGGTGAACAACTGACGTAACGCTGCCTTTGTAAGGAACTTGCCCCTCGATGCCCTCTGGTACCAATTTATCTGTGCTGGCTTCTTTCTGGAAATAACGATCAGCCGAGCCGCGCGCCATGGCGCCGACACTGCCCATACCGCGAAATGACTTAAAGCTGCGACCTTGATAAAGGATAATCTCGCCCGGGGCCTCATCTGTGCCCGCCAACATAGAGCCGACCATGGCACAATGTGCACCTGCGGCTATTGCTTTGGAAAAATCGCCCGAAAACTTGATGCCGCCATCCGCGATTACGGGCGTGCCTGTCGCACTTGCCGCCGTTGCGCAATCATCGATTGCAGTCAGTTGCGGCACGCCCACACCGGCCACAATGCGTGTGGTACAGATCGAGCCCGGCCCGATGCCGACCTTGACCGCATCCGCACCCGCACCGATCAAAGCTTTGGTCGCTTCGCCGGTGGCAACATTGCCGGCTATAACCTGCACGTCGCTGTTTAATTTCTTAATGCGTTCAACGGTTTGAGCCACGGAAATCGAATGCCCGTGTGCTGTGTCGATGACAACCAGATCAACACCTGCATCAATCAGTTGCTCGGCCCGCGCAAAACCCGCGTCCCCAACGGTAGAGGCCGCAGCCACTCGTAAACGCCCCAGTTCATCCTTACAGGCTTGTGGATTCAAAACTGCCTGTTCCAGATCCTTCAGGGTCAATAGGCCGGTCAGTTTATTTTCGCCATCAACCACCAAAAGCTTTTCAATACGCCGGGCCTGCATCAGGCTTTTTGCTTCATCCAGATCTGCAGGTTCATGGACAATTGCCAAATCGTTTGATGTCATCATTACAGAAACAGGTGTGCTGTCATCCGTGGCAAACCGCATATCGCGGTTGGTTACGATCCCGACCACAATCCCTGCCTCATTCACAACAGGAAAGCCTGTGATCCGGTAACGTTCCTGCAAAGCTTTCGCATCCGCAAGTGTCTGATTGGCGTTCAAAGTTATCGGCGCATAGACAGTCCCACTAACAAACCGCTTAACCCGGCGCACCTGATCTGCCTGTTCCTGATCCGTAAGATTGCGGTGCAAAACCCCAATGCCGCCCGCCTGTG
>JAJFHY010000184.1 GCA_021775375.1 Amylibacter sp.
AATGCGTCAGTGGCTTTGGCCAAGTCTTTTGTCATTGCATTGATTTTAGACTGTTCTGCCAGAGCTTGATTGATAATTCCGGGCAAACCGTTCAGTGCCAGTTGTAGTTCCCGTTCCTCATTTTGATCCAGTGTACCGCGCTGACGCGCAGCCGATATAACCACTGCCGCCAAGGCCACCAACTGGCAGGTAAACGCTTTGGTCGAGGCCACACCAATTTCCACACCTGCATGGATCGGAAGGGAAATATCGCATTCCCGAGAGATAGAGCTTTCAGCTACATTAACCACAGCCACGGTTTTAGCTACTTTCTCGGAACAGTAGCGCAGGGCGGCCAATGTATCGGCTGTTTCACCCGACTGGCTGACGAACATAGCCACGGATTGACGGGACATCGGAGGTTCGCGGTAACGGAATTCGGATGCCACATCAACCTCGCAAGGTATCCGTGCAATCTGTTCAAACCAATATTTTGCAACCGAGCAAGCCAGAAAGGCAGTGCCACAGGCAACCATGGTAATTTTATCAACCTGAGTGAAGTCAACATTCAACTCTGGTACTGCGATTTCACCAGTTTCAGTGTCAGAATAATGACTGATTGCATTGGCCAGAACAGTTGGTTGTTCGGCAATTTCCTTCATCATATAATGTTTATAAACACCTTTGTCGGTATTACCCACGTCCACTTTGATGGTGCGCATTTCGCGGTTTGCAAGCTGCCCGTCAGCATCGCGTATCTCAAGTGATGTGCGGGTCAAAACGGCCCAGTCGCCCTCTTCCAGATAGGTCACTTTATCGGTCATCGGTGCCAGTGCCAAAGCGTCGGAGCCGACAAACATCTCGCCAATTCCGTGGCCAATGGCCAGAGGCGATCCTTTGCGCGCTGCGATCAACAGATCATCTTCGCCTTCAAACAGGAAACACAAGGCATAAGCCCCTTCCAGTCGTTTTATCGTGGCATCAGCGGCTTCAATCGGTGACAGGCCATTATTGATATGGGCCATACAAAGCTGTGCGACGGTTTCAGTGTCGGTTTCGGTCTCAAACACAACGCCTGCTGCCGTTAATTCATCACGAAGCTCTTTGTAATTTTCGATAATCCCGTTGTGAACAACTGCGACGTCTTTCGCGCGGTGTGGATGGGAATTTACCACATTCGGGGCACCGTGGGTCGCCCAGCGTGTGTGGCCTATACCGGATTTGCCGGTGATAGGTTGATGCATCAGCAAATCTGACAGATTTATCAGCTTCCCAACTGCACGACGACGGCCAAGTTTGCCCGCGTCAACGGTTGCAATGCCCGCACTGTCATAACCCCGATATTCAAGACGCTTTAGCGCATCTATCAGAATAGGGGCCGCTTCATGTTCACCCAAAATACCAACAATACCACACATGGGTTTAATCCTTATTTGCGGCTGCTTTTGCAGCGCGGAGTTTATTCATTAGTCGAAGTGCGAAGCCCGGTTTGTTTTCCTGTCTTGCGCGGCCCAAAGCCAGTGCGCCATCAGGGACATCCGCAGTTACAACGCTGCCAGATGCTGTCATCGCATCATCGCCCACACTTACGGGGGCTATCAGCATTGTGTTTGAGCCAATAAAGGCGCGTTTGCCAATCTCGGTTTTATGTTTGAACACACCATCATAATTGCAAGTAATTGTTCCTGCACCAATATTAGCTTCAGAGCCTACATTGGTATCGCCAATATAAGATAGATGGTTAACCTTGGCACCCTCGCCGATCTGGGCGGCTTTGATCTCGACGAAATTGCCGACTTTTGCCCCATTGGCCAACTCAGCACCGGGGCGCAGTCGCGCGTATGGGCCAACGATTGCGTCTTGGGACACATGGCAACCTTCCAGATGGGAAAACGCGCGAATGGTCGCGTTGTTTTCTATCGTGACATCCGGGCCGAAAACCACATTTGGTTCTATGATCACATCACGGCCAATAATCGTGTCATAAGCCAACCAAACGGTTTCGGCAGCAATCAGGGTCGTGCCGTTATCCATCGCCAGGTTTCGCGCACGAGTTTGAAATGCAACTTCGGCGACGGCTAGATCGGCTCGCGAATTTACACCCATGGTTTCAGCCTCGGCACAGGCGATCGCAGCACAGGTCAAGCCGCGACTGCGCGCCAGACCAACAATATCTGTAAGGTAATATTCAGCACTGGCGTTATCGTTTGTTACGTCACCGAGCAGGCTGAACAATAATTTAGCATCGACGCATACGACGCCCGAATTGCAAAAATCAATCTTACGCTGTTCTTTTGTTGCGTCCTTATATTCGACAATCGCCTCTAACAATCCATTATCCGAGGTCACGAGACGCCCGTAACGGGCCGGGTCCGCTGCATGAAAACCTAAGACAACTACACCGTGACCCTCGCGTTTTTTATCCAACATGGATTGCAGGGTTTCAGGCTGCACAAATGGTGTGTCACCATATAATACGATCACATCACCACTGAAATTCTGCAAAGCTATTGCGGCTTGTTGCACAGCATGACTTGTGCCTTCTTGTGCGGATTGATGCGCGAATTTGGCAGTGTCATTATATGCGGTTGCGACGTCTTCAACATCCTGCGCACCATGCCCGGTTACAATAACCGTTTTTTCTGCGGAAATTCCCTCGGCTGTGCGCATTGCATGCACCAGCATTGGCGCGCCAGCTATCTGATGCAAAACCTTTGGCTTATCCGACTTCATGCGGCTGCCCATGCCTGCTGCTAATATAATGACTGCTACACTCATGCGTACCTCTATTTATGCGTTAACTTCTGCCTTCATATGCAAGATAGCGGCACAACAAAAGGGGGTGAAACCTCAAGAAGTCTTTCACTTCGTTACGTCTTATGTCAAACAAATAGAATAATGATGGGGAAAAGCATGAAATCTGTAGTTTTTGATCTGGATGGCACATTGGCCGACACAAGTGGTGATTTGATTGAAGCCGCGAATGCCTGTTTTATTAATCTAGGTGAGTTGCCACAACTTGATCCCATGAAAGATGCAAGCACAGCGTTTCAGGGCGGACGTGCCATGCTTCGGCTGGGATTTGCGCGACTTGGCCACATTCCTGATGATGTAGATATGCAAGTACATTTTGAATATTTTGTTAAATCATACGGTGAAAACATTGATCGCCATTCATTTCTTTATGACGGGGTCGAGGACTGTTTGATCGAATTGAAAAGGCGCGGGTACATTTTGGGTATTTGCACAAACAAACCTGAAGGTCTGGCGGAAATATTGACAAAACGCTTGGGTATTCGGCATCATTTCAATGCATTATTGGGGGCGGATAGTTTACCTGTGCGCAAACCTGATGCGGGCCACTTGTTGGGGACGATCATGGCGCTGGGTAAAAACCCTTCAAAATCTGTGTTGATCGGCGATACAATAACAGATCGCAACGCGGCTAAGAATGCTTGGGTGTCGTGCATACTGGTCACATTCGGGCCAGATGGTCCGCATGTTTCAGATCTGGAGCCTGAAGGTCTACTGGATCATTATGACCAATTGCCCGATATGCTGGATAGAATGATAAAGAATTAAAAGATTGCCTTAAGGGACACTGATTTGAAACAGAATTTCACTGGAAACTTTACCCAACAGGAACCTATTCCGAAAGCGGGGGTCGAGGCTGCAATGCGTGTGATGCAACACGGGCGTTTGCATCGCTATAATGTGGTGAAAGGTGAGATTGCCGAGGCCGTATCACTAGAGCTTGAGTTTGCATCTTATGTTGGATCAAAGTTCTGTTTGGCTGTGGCATCGGGCGGTTATGCGCTTGCAACGGCTCTGCGTGCAGTTGGTGCAGGCCAGGGTAATGTCGTTTTGACGAATGCTTTCACCCTAGCGCCGGTGCCGGGCGCGATTGCCAGTGTGGGCTGCGTGCCTGTGTTTGTAGAGGTCACTGAAGATCTGGTGATGGATCTGGATGATTTGCAGGATAAAATTGCATCAAGTGGTGCACGTTATTTGATGCTTAGTCACATGCGCGGGCATATCGTTGATATGGATGCTTTGATGGCGATTTGCGATACCGCCGGTGTGGCGGTCATTGAGGATTGCGCCCATACTATGGGGGCGAAATGGGACGGTGTACCCAGCGGCCGTCACGGTATTGTAGGCTGTTATTCAACCCAGACATTCAAACATATTAACTCTGGCGAGGGCGGGTTGTTGATAACGGATGACGCGGAAACGATGGCGCGGGCAACGATGTTATCAGGCTCTTATATGCTATATGGCAGCCATGCGGCGGGTGCGCCTACAGAGGTATTCAAGGATATATCCTTGGATACGCCGAATTGTTCGGGGCGTATGGATAATTTGCGCGCGGCAATTTTGCGGCCGCAACTGGCGGCATTGGACGTACAGGCGGAAAAATGGAATGCGCGCTATCGGCGGATCGAGGCCGGATTGGCAAACACCGCCGGACTAAGGCTTATTGCACGGCCAGAGAAGGAATATTATGTGGCGTCATCGTTCCAGTTTACATTGCCTGATTTGGCAGTGAATAAAGTGCGCACTGTGCAAGAACGCTGTGCTGCGCGCGGTGTGGAGCTGAAATGGTTTGGGGCGGATACGCCTACGGGGTTTACTTCACGTCACGACAGTTGGCGTTATGTTGACGCGCAAGATATGCCGCAATCAGATCGTGTTTTGGCGGGGCTAATGGATATGCGTTTGCCGTTGACGTTCAGCCTGAAAGATTGCGATTTATTGGCAACAATTATCCGAGAAGAAGTAGGAGCCGTTTATCAGGCGGAATGTTGATTTGCGACGTAGTTTACAAGTCAGCATCCTGATCATCGTTATCCTTATTTTAGGCGTGCCGCCTATCGCGGACTATGTGAATGGGGCGATCAAAGGTAAAAGTCATTGCAACGTCTCGATGGTAATGGATGGCGATACTTTCAAAATGAGCTGTCCCGATGAAGGTATCGTCAGGGCCCGTATCATGGGCTATGATGCGCCGGAAAAAAATGCGCGCTGCATTGCCGAGTATATCAAAGCGACACGCGCGACATGGGCTTTGCGTATGATGCTTTGGCAGGCACGTACAATTGAAATCAACCTGAACGGTAAAGATCGTTATGACCGCTTTTTGGTCATTCTGCGTGTGAACGGAAAAGACATTCGGTCTGCAATGATTAACAAAGGATTGGCGCGGGCCTATAGTGGTGGTCGTCGCGGCAGTTGGTGTTCTTAAATCACGTTTGTTGCGAACGATATTTCATACCAAAGCTCATAAACCGGAATGCTATTGTGGTGAGTATCAATGCGCCATAAAGCTCTACAGTCTCTTCCATGTATTTTAACATCATTACGGTGTCTGAAGAGTTTGCAAAACCCCTGGATAAATTCTCAAAGCCTTTACTTAGCAAAGCCAAGGCTAACAACAGTGATACAAACCAAAGCGATTGGATTGAAACAATATCACTAATTCGCGCACGCAAAACCTTAAAATTCCTTATTGTTGCCGTTAACGTAAAAACAATAAGGCCCGCTTTCAGTATGTATTTGTAAGGTTTCCCTATGCACGTAAAATTTGGGTCTTCTAAAGTACATCTGGGCATTTCCCTTACGATGAAAATCAACACGATACACATCAAGATAAAAGCCAGTAAACGCACCAAAGGATCATCGGATTCTATGACCGATGTAAGGCATAAGATCGCGCATGCAAACAGTGTTAGAACCTGTAGGGATTCCAGCAGGCCGTTTTCATCAGGGCTGACGGGGTTACCCGTAATCATTGCGTAAGAATATAAGCATGCAATGATTACTACAAAAACGACTGTCGCGCGTATCGTAACATGTGCGATTGGAATAAGGTCACTTGAGTATCTTTGATAATCTTGCATCAATTGTCATCCATGGGTTGTCTTTAGGGGTTGCGATTTTACCTACATAACCATGGCTGGTGGTTATCAAATCAGCGCGTTTGTCGTTGCTCTTTAGTTGAATATAAAATTAACATTTTTTGTCGTTACGGGCGTACGGTTCACGGCTTTCAATTATTAAAATCATGTTTATTATGAAATGTACGGGTATATTGGGATGTAATGAATGTCTTGGAACGTTATATCAATTTTCGGTGATGTAATTTGATGTGAAATTTCATTTCTCAAGATTGCGTCGTATTTGCGCCTAAAAAGCACGAAAACAAGTACTCACTATGTTGACCTTGGTCTAGCGCACGGTTAAACCCGAATAGATTGTTCCGCGATCACAAAATGATAATAGGAGTAGCCGTTGGAAGACCTGCTAAGAGAGTACCTGCCAATTCTCGTATTTTTCGGCATCGCAGCGGCCCTTGGCCTCGTCCTTATACTGGCGGCTGCCGTCATTGCGATACGCAACCCGGAGCCGGAAAAAATCTCTGCATATGAATGTGGTTTTAACGCTTTCGATGACGCACGGATGAAATTCGATATCCGCTTTTATCTGGTCGCAATCCTGTTCATCATCTTCGATCTGGAAGTTGCATTTCTATTTCCATGGGCTGTTAGTTTTCAATACATCGGCACTTTAGGTTTCTGGTCAATGCTGGCGTTTCTTGGTGTTCTGACGGTAGGCTTTGCCTATGAGTGGAAAAAAGGAGCCTTGGAATGGGAGTAGCAACTTCACTGAATTCTGCAGGTGCAGATAAAGAGGTGGTGACAGCCGCCATGAACCGCGAATTGCAAGATCAGGGTTTTTTGCTGACCTCTACAGCGGACATTATCAATTGGGCGCGCACGGGGTCTTTGCACTGGATGACATTCGGTTTGGCGTGTTGCGCTGTCGAAATGATGCACACAGCTATGCCGCGCTATGATATGGAACGTTTCGGCACAGCACCACGTGCTTCTCCGCGACAGTCTGACTTGATGATCGTAGCAGGGACATTGACCAATAAAATGGCACCGGCATTACGTAAAGTATACGACCAGATGCCAGAACCGCGTTATGTTCTTTCTATGGGGTCATGCGCAAATGGTGGTGGTTACTATCATTACAGCTATTCTGTTGTGCGTGGTTGTGATCGTATCGTTCCCGTTGATGTCTATGTGCCGGGCTGCCCGCCTACAGCGGAAGCGTTGCTTTACGGCATATTGCAACTGCAACGTAAAATTCGCCGCACTGGCACGATTGTAAGGTAGAGGTTGATGTCACAAGAATTGCAAGATCTGGGCGCTTTGATCCAAAGCAAACAAGCCGATGCGGTTTTCGGGTATGAAGTCAATTCAGTTGGCGAACTGGTTATGGAGGTTTCAGCGACCTCTTTGCCCGGTTTTGTCGAGCTCCTGAAAAGTAACAGCAACTGCAAATTCTCGACATTGATTGATATCACGGCTGTTGATTATCCGTCAGCGACAAAACGATTTGAAGTGGTCTATCACTTTTTGTCCATGTATTTGAACCACCGTATTCGTATCAAAACACAGGTTTCCGATAGTGAGATTGTACCTTCGATTACTGAACAGTACCCATCGGCCAACTGGTTTGAGCGTGAAGTATTTGATATGTACGGCATCCTGTTTTCAGACCACCCCGATTTGCGTCGTATTCTGACCGATTACGGCTTTCGCGGCCATCCATTGCGCAAAGATTTCCCGACAACGGGATATACGGAATGCCGCTATGATGAAGAAGCCAAGCGTGTTGTGTATGAACCTGTTTCACTTGTGCAGGAATACCGACAATTTGATTTCATGTCCCCATGGGAAGGTGCCGAATATATCCTACCCGGTGACGATAAAGCGGAAGGCGCCAAATAATGGACGGTAACTTCAAAGACGCCAAAACCGGCGAACAACGTATCCGCAATTTCAATATCAACTTTGGCCCGCAACACCCCGCGGCCCACGGTGTTTTGCGTCTGATCCTGGAACTGGACGGCGAGATTGTTGATCGGTGTGACCCGCATATCGGCCTGCTGCACCGCGGCACAGAAAAGTTGATGGAAAGCCGTACATACCTGCAAAACCTGCCGTATTTTGATCGTCTGGATTATGTGTGTCCGATGAACCAGGAACATGCCTGGTGTTTGGCGATAGAAAAGCTGACAGGCACAGTTGTGCCGCGTCGCGCCAGTCTGATCCGCGTACTATATTGCGAAATCGGTCGTATCCTGAACCACATCTTGAACATCACAACTCAGGCGATGGACGTTGGTGCGCTGACCCCACCGCTTTGGGGGTTCGAGCAGCGCGAAATTCTGATGGAATTCTATGAACGAGCATCCGGCGCCCGTCTGCACGCAGCCTATTTCCGCCCGGGTGGCGTACACCAGGATTTGCCGCAAGAGCTGCTGGACGATATCATGCAGTGGACGTTTGAATTCCCTGAAATCATTGACGACATTGACGGGTTGCTGACCGAAAACCGCATTTTCAAGCAACGCAATGTCGATATTGCGGTGATCTCGGAACAAGAAGCGCTTGATTGGGGCTTTTCCGGTGTGATGGTGCGCGGTTCCGGCATGGCATGGGATTTACGTCGTGCGCAACCTTATGAATGCTACGACGAGTTTGATTTCAAAATTCCTGTAGGCACCAATGGCGATTGTTATGACCGTTATTTGTGTCGGATGCAGGAAATGCGTGAAAGCCTGTCGATTATGCAACAGGCGATCAAGAAGTTAGAGGAATCTACAGGTGATGTTCTGGCGCGTGGCAAGTTGACACCGCCTAGCCGTGGCGAAATGAAAACGTCCATGGAAGCCTTGATCCATCACTTCAAACTTTACACAGAAGGCTTTCACGTACCTGAGGGCGAAGTATACGCAGCCGTTGAGGCGCCGAAAGGTGAATTTGGTGTTTTCCTTGTGTCTGACGGATCAAATAAACCCTACAAAACCAAAATCCGCGCGCCGGGGTTTTTACACCTTCAGGCCATGGACCACATTTGCAAAGGTCACCAGTTGGCTGATGTCGCTGCCGTCATCGGCTCACTCGATGTTGTTTTCGGGGAGATTGACCGGTGAGTGTTATTGAAACCGCAGCCTTAGGACTTGTTTGGTTCGGTGTCGCCGTAACCGGCGTAATTGCCAGCATCTGTCTCTATAATCCGACGGCCGGGTTGGCTAAATTAAACCACGAGCTGGACCAATTGCCGAACGTTATGTTGGGGCGTTATATTGCGATTTTCGGGTTTTCATTTTTTGCCGCATACTATGCTGATTTTATTGTACTGATTGCATGGCTGACAACGGCAGGTTTTATGGCACTATTCGATGCGGCTTTATATGCGCGTCAAAACAAGCCATATGGAACCCACCTAGCAGCCGGAATTTTAACTGTTATTGCAATTATTTTGATAGTTGCAGCCATCTTTAGCAACGGGTCATTGTAATGTCATTGCGTCGTCTACATCACTCACAGCCAGATAGCTTTGCTTTCACTGCTGCCAATAAAAAATGGGCCGATGGCCAGATTGCCAAGTTTCCGGAAGGGCGGCAGGCATCTGCCATTATTCCCTTACTGTGGCGTGCGCAAGAACAAGAGGGCTGGTTGACAAAACCGGCCATAGAAACAGTCGCCGACATGTTGGGTCTGGATTACATCCGTGCGCTTGAAGTGGCGACGTTCTATTTCATGTTCCAATTGCAACCAGTTGGTAGCGTGGCCCATGTGCAGGTTTGTGGAACACTTTCTTGCATGATTTGCGGTGCGGAAGATTTGATCGGTGTGTGCAAAGATATTATTGCACCAAACGCCCATCAATTATCCGATGACGGCAAGTTCAGCTGGGAGGAAGTTGAATGTCTGGGGGCATGCACAAACGCCCCAATGGCCCAGATCGGCAAAGATTTTTATGAAGATCTGACTGTTGAAAGCTTCACCAAGATCCTTGGGGATTTCGCAGCTGGAAAAGTACCAACGCCGGGCCCGCAAAATGGCCGTTATGCAGCGGAACCATTAAGTGGTTTGACGACGTTGAAAGATATGAATTCAAGTAAGTACGATCACAATACTTCTGTCGACCTCGCGTTGAAATACGGTGATACCGTAAAACGCATTCAAGGTAATGAAGTGCCAATCTTAAAACCGCGGAAGAAATCCGCAAAGTCAAAGGCCAGCTGAATATTAGGCAGGCCTCTCTTATGGGAGAATAAAGAATGACACAGAATAATTCATCTACAGGGATCACGGCCTGTGTAATTGTATGCTGGCTGTTGGCTTTTGCATTCGGTGTTTTTGTAGCTGCTGCTTTAATTGGCTGGGCTGGGTTGCATGGACTTGTTGCAGCCGTCATCGGGCTAATTGTAATGCTTGTCGCCGGTTGGATGTTAAAAGGCATGTTCTGCACTGATGCCGAACCAGCATCTACCGTGGCCACTACGGCTGCTGCTGCGGTTAGCGCAGATGCAGTTGCGACTTCAGCTAAGGAAAAACCTGCTGTCAAAGCTGAACCAAAAAAACCTGCGGCTAAGAAAACTTCAGCCAAATCAGCGGCAACATCGAAAACAAAAACTGCAGCGGCTAAAAAGCCTGCGGCCAAGAAAGCGGCTGCACCAAAGGCAAAACCGGCACCGAAGAAAGCTGCGGCGAAAAAGCCGGCGGTAACAAAGTATTACAAGAAAGCTCCGGCCAAGGTTGATGATCTGAAGTTGATCTCGGGTGTGGGGCCGAAACTAGAAGCGACATTGAACGAGATCGGTATTTACCAATTCGCGCAAGTGGCTGTCTGGAAAAAAGCTGACATAAAAGAAGTTGACGACCAGTTAAAGTTTAAAGGACGCATCGTGCGTGACGACTGGATGTCGCAAGCGAAAATTCTGGCCAAAGGTGGCGAAACGGATTTTTCGAAGAAGAAGCGCAAGACATAATCTTGCGTGAAGGAAGGTAAAGTGGCCTCTGACCCGAAGCGTAAAAAAGCGCGGGTCGCCTCGATTGTCATATTGGTGACAATGCTTGGCTGGATGGGGGCCTCATGGATCGGCGGGATGATCGGACTGCCAATACGCTATGCGTTTTTGTTCGATTTTGCTGCCATGGCCGCGCTTCTTTGGGCGTTGGTTGTATTGTTTCAGGTCTGGAAATCAGGCCAAGAATAAAGGATAGACGGGCATGCTCGCAGATAAAGACCGTATCTTTACGAACCTCTATGGTCAGCACGACCGCTCGCTTGCGGGTGCGAAAAAGCGTGGCCATTGGTCAGGCACTGCGAAGTTTATCAAAGAGGGCCGCGACTGGATTGTCGGCGAGATGAAAAAATCCGGGCTTCGCGGACGTGGTGGAGCAGGTTTCCCAACGGGTCTAAAGTGGTCGTTTATGCCAAAAGAAAGCGATGGTCGGCCTGCCTATCTGGTGATTAATGCCGACGAGAGTGAACCCGGTACATGTAAAGACCGCGAGATTATGCGCAATGACCCACACACGTTGATCGAAGGCGCGCTGATCGCAAGTTTTGCGATGGGTGCGAACGCCAGCTACATTTATATTCGCGGTGAATTTATCCGCGAACGCGAAGCTTTGCAGGCCGCGATTGACGAATGTTATGACGCGGGCCTTCTGGGTAAAAATGCTGCCAAATCCGGCTGGGATTTTGATCTGTATCTGTCCCACGGGGCCGGGGCCTATATATGTGGTGAAGAAACGGCATTGTTAGAAAGCCTTGAAGGCAAAAAAGGTATGCCGCGTATGAAACCGCCATTTCCTGCGGGTGCTGGACTTTACGGTTGCCCCACAACTGTGAATAATGTTGAAAGCATTGCTGTTGTTGGGACTATTTTGCGCCGTGGTTCTGACTGGTTCAGCTCTTTTGGCCGTGAAAACAACACGGGTACCAAGCTTTTTGCGATCTCCGGTCACGTCAACAATCCTTGTGTGGTGGAAGAGGCGATGTCTATTCCTCTGCAAGACCTACTTGAAAAGCATTGCGGCGGTGTTCGCGGTGGTTGGAAAAACCTACAAGCGGTTATTCCGGGTGGTTCATCTGTGCCACTATTGCCTGCTGATATCTGCGACGAAGCAATTATGGATTTTGACTGGCTGCGCAATCAGCGTTCCGGTCTGGGTACGGCGGCCGTCATCGTGATGGACAAAAATGTTGATATGATCAAAGCGATCTGGCGTTTGTCGAAGTTCTACAAACACGAAAGCTGTGGTCAATGTACGCCGTGCCGTGAAGGCACAGGTTGGATGATGCGGGTTATGGAACGTCTGGTCACGGGTGAGGCAGAGATCGAGGAAATCGACATGCTGCTGGATGTCACAAAGCAAGTCGAAGGCCACACCATCTGTGCGCTGGGTGATGCGGCGGCTTGGCCTATTCAGGGTTTGATCCGCCACTATCGCAACGAGATTGAAGATCGTATTAAACACAAACGGACTGGCCGCGTATCTGCGGTTGCAGCGGAGTAACGCGCATGTCTGATCTACGCAAAATCATCATTGATGACAACGAAGTTGAAGTAGACGGGGCGATGACCCTGTTGCAGGCCTGTGAAGTGGCGGGCATCGAAGTGCCGCGTTTTTGTTACCATGAACGCCTGACCATTGCTGGTAACTGCCGCATGTGTCTGGTTGAAGTTGTCGGCGGCCCGCCGAAACCAACCGCATCCTGTGCGATGCAGGTACGCGATTTGCGTCCCGGGCCCGAAGGCCAGCTGCCGGTTGTGAAAACAACCTCACCGATGGTCAAGAAAGCCCGTGAAGGGGTGATGGAATTCCTGTTGATCAACCACCCGCTGGATTGCCCGATCTGCGATCAGGGCGGTGAGTGTGATTTGCAGGATCAGGCGATGGCATATGGCGTTGATTTCTCCCGCTTCCGTGAACCAAAACGCGCCGTGGATGATTTGAATTTAGGGCCGTTGGTAGCCACCACAATGACACGCTGCATTTCATGTACACGTTGT
>JAJFHY010000185.1 GCA_021775375.1 Amylibacter sp.
CAGTACTTCCCAAAAGGCACAGATTGTCCATACATAGCCAAGCAAAGCTGAGTGCCGTCGCAAGACAGCTCAACGAACGACCCCGAAAGACGCTCGAATACGAAACACCAGCCGAGCGTTTCAATGCATGTGTTGCGTCGATCAGTTGAGACCGCCCCGCATTGCCGTCGTTAATCTTCAAAGTTAAAATTTTTTACATGAACGGCTGCTTTGGGGGTTCAGCACCGCATCTGTGATAAACTCAATGAAAGGCAGCTATGGGCTGAAAATGCCTAATTAAGAGAAAGCCCAAATATCGTGGAAGGGCTCCATCCGGAACTTCGTCGCGTCTGGAATGAATGTCCGCATTGGATCGCCATGCAGTTGTAGAGCATTATTCCGAAACGTGTTTTTGTGTGCTGGGCGTATGAGATTTCGGGCTCGAATTCTGATTCTGGTTGAATATTGCCGAACATCAATGAATGCCACGGAGCTAGGGTTTCTATGAGACTAGAAAGTGACTAAATCAACCTACATAAACTACAATTTCAGGCTAAGCTGTTGATTTTATTTGGAGGCGAGTACCGGAATCAAACCGGTGTACACGGATTTGCAATTCTAAGGTTCACACTGATTTCATTGCGTTTTTTTGTAAAATAAACCGCAGAACGCCTGTGGGATATCAGTGGGTTACCTGTTGGTTGTAAAATGGACCACTGTCAAAGCAGCCATTATTTTTCTGAGAAGCGAATGACCGGTTCGGTCCCATATTGGCAGATGCTGTACGGTTCGCAATTGAACATACCCAGCGAAACGCCACCATCGACCATGGTCTTTCCCGCTGTGTGCATTTCAAGTCCTAGACATTGTAGAGTTCTTCGTTGCGTTTCACTTGCTTAATGTTCGATACTAAACCAAACTGACGTTTCTATTAAGGGATGCAGACTATGCCGAAAAACAGTTGGAAGATCGCGGTCATCCCCGGTGACGGCATCGGAAAAGAGACCACCCCAGAGGGCCTGCGGGTCTTGGAAGCTGCCCAGAAACGCTTCGATCTTGGGTTTGATTTCGAAGAACATGACTTTGCTTCGGCTGACTATTACACGCAGCATGGGCAAATGCTTCCCGACGATTGGAAAGATCAATTGGATGGAAGTGATGCGCTGTTCTTTGGCGCGGTCGGATGGCCGGACATTGTTCCCGATCACACCTCGCTTTGGGGCTCGCTTATCCAATTCCGAAGAGAGTTCGATCAATACGTAAGCCTGCGCCCTGCACGCGCAATGCCGGGCGTGCCATTACCCCTGGCCAATCGGAGTCCGGGCGACATTGATATGATGATCGTTCGCGAAAACACCGAAGGCGAATATTCCTCCATCGGAGGCAGAATGTTCCCCGGCACGGATCGCGAGATCGTTTTGCAAGAAACCGTCATGACCCGAACTGGCGTCGATCGGATATTGAAATATGCCTTTGAACTGGCGGCAAAACGCAGCGGTCACTTAACGTCTGCAACCAAATCTAATGGGATCTCGATCACAATGCCATATTGGGATGAACGGGTTGCGGAAATGGCCACGCAGTATCCCGACATAACCGTAGACAAATATCATATTGATATTTTGACCGCTCAATTTGTTTTGCACCCGGATTGGTTCGACGTTGTTGTTGCGTCCAACTTGTTCGGTGACATATTGTCCGACCTTGGACCTGCTTGCACCGGCACGATCGGGATAGCGCCTTCGGGCAACATCAACCCAGAAGGTAAATTCCCATCGCTCTTTGAGCCAGTACATGGTTCCGCGCCAGATATTGCTGGCAAGGGTATCGCCAACCCGGTTGGGCAGATTTGGGCTGCCGCAATGATGCTGGGGCATTTGGGCGCGCATGAGGCCAGTACTTCAATTGTTGCTGCTATCGAACGCGTGTTGTCGGAACAGGCCTTGCGGACCCCAGATCTTGGCGGGCCTGCCGATACCAAAACATGCGGGTCTGCGATCGTCGACGCTGTCTTGGAAAGCATTTGAATGGTTGCGTCTGCTTTTCTGCAGGGATTTGATCTTCAAAAGGCGCATCTGTCTGGTATCGAGATCAATTACGCCAGCGCAGGGACGGGTTCACCGATTTTGCTGCTGCATGGTCATCCACAAACCCACGTAGCATGGCGAAAAGTGGCACCCTTGCTTTTGGCTGCGGGCTATCAAGTGATTGCCCCCGACTTAAGGGGGTATGGCGACAGCGAAAAACCTGAAAGTGACCCGAGCCATTTGCCGTATTCCAAGCGGGTTATGGCACAGGATCAGATCGATTTGATGGCGCATCTGGGACATCACAAGTTTGCTGTCGTTGGTCATGATCGTGGCGGTCGCGTGGCGCATCGACTGGCGCTTGATTTCCCGGATGCAGTTGAAAGCCTGATCGTGCTCGATATTGCGCCAACCCACACAATGTATGCTCAAACAAACAAAGAGTTTGCCACGCGATATTTTTGGTGGTTTTTCCTAATCCAGCCCAATGGTTTTCCTGAAAAAATGATAGGGTTGGACCCGGAGTACTTTCTGCGCAGGCATATTGCTGGTCAGGTGAAGATCGAAGGGTCCGTGGGCGAGGACGCGATTGCCGAATACCTGCGCAGCTATCGGGATCCGGCCACGCTCCATGCGATTTGCGAAGACTACCGAGCTGCTGCAAGCATTGATCTGGAACACGATGAGGCGGATCAACATCGTCGCGTCGATGCGCCACTTTTGGCCGTTTGGGGTGAACACAGCGTCGTCGGAGATCTCTATGACGTCAAAGCGACTTGGCAAGAGAAAGGGACGCTCGTCTCGGGCCTCTCATTACCCTGTGGACATGCGATCCCCGAGGAAGCGCCAAAAGAATTGGTTGACAAGATCCTTGGGTTTTTTGCCGCAAAATAGGTGCAGTATCGATCATGGCTGAAACAGTCCAACGTCCAAATCGTAAGAGCGAGGATGCCATTTTACATTGAAATTGTATAGAATAATCATGTAACACATTGATTTTATTGGAGGCGAGTACCGGAATCGAACCGGTGTACACGGATTTGCAATCCGCTGCGTCACCACTCCGCCAACTCGCCATATGCTTGATACTATTGGTGGTTTCCGTATCTGCAATTTTATATTTTGTAATGTCTCAACACATGTCTCAACATTCTTGTTTCGTATACGTTCTGTTCCAGGCATCTTCAAGGGCCTTTTCCAGCTATGCCGCTAAATTTGCAAACTCAAGTTTCCTATGACAACGCCGATTGGTCGCTTAAATAAGAACCTGGAGCGGCACTAAAGTGGGGCAGGCCCAAACCTTGTTGTGTGCAACCTACAACATGCCTTCACTGATATTTTTAGGAACCTGTGTAAGCTTGTCATTTTTTTCGACTCTCACAAATTTATATCATATACTTGCGATATGGCTAATAACGTTTGGGATTCAGAATGAGCATTTTAGAAGAAGTAGAAAAAGAACGTTCTGTTCGGGATACACATCATCAGTCCGACCTCAATGAAAACATGAAATACCTAAAGATTTTTAAACAGGATTTTGATGCCGAACCATTTTTCAAAGCAAATGGCTTTAGCTGCAATTTTTACAATGATCCATCCGATCCCGTAAATGAATCAGAACTATTTATCAGAAAAATTGAAAATGGTAATGGCAAAGAGATAACTGTTGGTCTTTTCACACAGGTCCGCTCCCTTGATGGCAAATCATACTCGCTCAATAGTCCCAGATACGATTCAGACCATCACCATGATTACAAAAGTTTTACCGCTGATTCTACAAATGATGTTCTTAAAAAGATCATTAACGACTTTTTGGATAGGCCTGAACTTATGCATAGTAACGACCTTTGGGATAGCTATGATTATTTTTCTAAGTTAAAATGGATGCGCGTATATGAAGAAAAACAAAGAAGGAAAAGGAGGTGGCTGATCATTGCGTGTATTATTATAGTATTGTTTCTTCTTAGAGCCATTCTATAATATCCGGCTTAATCAAGGTTTAATTTGAGCCCACTTTAGATTTTGTATTATGAGAAAATTTGCCAACCTATCCCCGCAGCATCACAACCACAAGCAGAACCGCCCCGAACACGGCGGTCATAGCTGCGATCAACCGAGTGCCCGAAACAGGCATTCCGGGATAGTATTTTGCCAAGGCCCGTAAATCACGACCGTGTTCGATCTTACCGACCAACAATGTAACGAGGCCGATGGCGATCAGAACGATGGCAAATTCTCGTGTGCCGATAATTCGTGGACCGATGTCCACGCCTTTTGTTTCAATTTCGAAAAACTTATAGATGGCAAATCCAAACGTGATAAAGGATGTTGCGGTTCGTGCCCAAGCCATCATTGTGCGTTCATAAGCGATGCGTGTGCGTTCTAACGCCAAAATGTCCTTCATCGGTAACTTTGCTTGGCTGTTATTATCTTGTTTTTCCATTGGTTTTTTCTCTTTGTTGACGATTTATGTCTAAGGGGCGGCTGTATGTTTTTTGTCGCTTACTTCGGAAATTGGAAATTGATGCCAGCGAACACACCCCATTCAGGCTGACCGTTGCCGCGCGAGGCAACGGACAATTGTGGTTCAATGAAATAGTTGATAACTGCCTTATCCGTTTTGACGACACGACCTGCACCAAGCCCTACGGGTATGTTGTAGCTGTCGGTCTCGAAATCATAGGTCCAGATAGCGGTCGAGCGCAGATACCATCCTTTATCCAACTGTTTGATCAGCAGTGGTTGAAATGCCCCGGCATTGGCATCGGCACGGCTGTCTGATCCTGCAAAGCTGGCCTGCCAGGTCAGAAGATACCCCCACTGAAATCCAGGCGTGGCTGTGTTGAACAACATATTCGCCAAACCGCCCGACCATTTTCCGGAACCCGTGGCATCTTCAGTGGCCGTCGGGGCCGTTAACTGTGGGCCAAGGCCAAAACTAAGATTTGGGTTGCCGGTGTCGATAAGATAAGCGGCAAAGACGTTGAAATCACCCAAACCTGATGTACTGCCCCCCATTACATTTGGCACGTTGTTGTTTATGGGCATTGTATATCGTATCAGCCAATCACCCCCAAATGCCGTGACCGGAAATGCTCCACGCAGGATGAGTGAGTTGGCATCCCCGTCTATCCCGGTCAAGTCACCGGTGTACTGGTTGTGCAGGTTGAATGTCTTGAAGGCCGCCAACGGGTTGTTGGCCTGCGCCTCTGCCGAAGGCCCGTCCTGGGCTACAACGGCATTTGCCACCAGAGCAGTCGTAACTGCTATCAGGTTTGCAAAAGTTAAAGTTCCAACCCTGTTCATCTTGTTTTCCTTGTTATCGATTGGTTGATCAAAAACCTCAGCTAACCCCCAAAGCTTTGAGCGAATTGCTAATGATCTGTAAACCAAGCGCCACCTGCACCACGCCAAGAACTGCCCCGACAATTGCCAGAACAATACCAAGCCATGCCAACAGTTTGCGAGCGAAGATCATAGCAAGAAAATTTAAAAGCATGATCACCAAAACCATTGCGCCAATCATTAGTTGGCCTTGAATGTCCGGTGCAAACGCAAGAAACACGATCAGCGCCGCAATGCCGTAAGGAGTGACAATCACCGGAAAGGCAAGTGGGTTTATCGCGGTTTTCAAAGTAGGGCTTGCGATCTGTGTATCAACCGCTTCGGATGGCTCGAGTACAAATTGTTGAATAGTATCTCTAATTGCCACAAGAAAAAGAATGATGCCCGCCGCAAGTGCCAGAATGGGCAACGGAACCCCGTGCTTTCGCAAAGCCATCTCACCCAGCAAACCGGCAATCAAAAGGGCTATAGTGGAAAAGGTGATCGACAGCAGGGCGATTTTTCTTTCAAGAGCAGCATCTGCCCCCGCCGTCAGCTTTACAAAT
>JAJFHY010000186.1 GCA_021775375.1 Amylibacter sp.
TGCTGCAACAGGTATTTACGATATTCGCGGTGGTGGTGCTAAACGCAAAGTACCTCATTTCGATGATCTGTTGTTTATGGGTGCCTCGATTTCACGTTACCCGTTGGAAGGCTATCGCGAGAAATGTGAAACTTCGGTTAAACTTGGCACGCGTTTCGCAAAAAACCCCATTGAACTGGATATCCCGATCACAATTGCAGGCATGAGCTTTGGCTCTTTGTCCGGCCCTGCAAAAGAAGCTTTGGGCCGTGGTGCAAATGCGGCGGGCACCTCAACAACGACCGGTGACGGCGGCATGACACAAGAAGAGCGTGGTCATTCATCAAAACTGGTCTATCAATATTTACCATCACGTTATGGCATGAATCCGGATGATCTGCGTAAAGCGGACGCGATTGAAGTTGTTGTCGGACAAGGTGCGAAACCCGGTGGCGGCGGTATGTTGCTGGGACAAAAAATTACCGATCGGGTTGCACAAATGCGCGACTTGCCGAAAGGGATTGATCAACGTTCCGCTTGTCGCCACCCGGATTGGACCGGACCGGATGATCTGGAAATCAAGATCTTGGAATTACGTGAAATTACAGGATGGAAAGTTCCCATTTATGTTAAAATTGCTGGTGCAAGACCATATTACGACACTACACTCGCTGTAAAAGCAGGTGCTGATGTCGTTGTCTTGGACGGGATGCAAGGCGGCACGGCGGCTACGCAAGACGTATTTATCGAACACGTAGGACAACCGACGCTGGCGATAATTCGCCCCGCCGTTCAAGCTCTGCAAGACATGGGTATGCACCGTAAGGTACAGTTGGTAATTTCGGGCGGTATTCGTGGCGGAGCTGACGTAGCCAAGGCAATTGCGCTGGGTGCAGACGCAGTATCCATCGGCACTGCCGCACTTGTGGCGCTTGGTGACAATGACCCGAAATGGGAGTCCGAATATAACAAGCTGGGCACAACAACCGGTGCTTATGATGACTGGCATGAGGGCCGCGATCCCGCAGGAATTACAACGCAAGACCCCGAACTTATGGCCCGTTTTGATCCTGTCGAAGGCGGTCGGCGTTTGCGAAACTACCTGAAAGTGATGACACTTGAGGCCCAGACAATTGCACGGGCTTGCGGTAAAAACCACTTGCACAACCTAGAACCGGAAGATTTGGTGGCCCTAACTATGGAAGCCGCCGCTATGGCGCGCGTCCCTTTATCAGGGACGGATTGGTGGCCCGGCAAACCAGGAACAGGATACTAACTTTAGGGCGTGACCAATACTCTGGTCGCGCCTATTTATTTTAAACAACAATGAACAGGGAATAGGGGAACGACCATGACAACAGATCTGGCAGCCTTCGCAAAAAAGAACGGCGTTAAGTATTTTATGATTTCATTCACCGATTTATTCGGTGGCCAGCGTGCCAAATTGGTGCCCGCACAAGCGATTGCAGATATGCAGGAAGAGGGTGCCGGTTTTGCCGGTTTTGCCACTTATCTGGATATGACACCTGCGCATCCTGATATGCTGGCCGTACCCGATCCTTCATCCGTAATCCAACTGCCGTGGAAGCCGGAAGTCGCATGGGTTGCAGGGAACTGCGTGATGGAAGGCGATGATGTAGCCCAAGCCCCGCGCAATGTATTGCGCCGTCTTATTGCGGAAGCCGCAAGTGAAGACATGCATGTTAAAACGGGTATTGAGGCCGAATTCTTTTTGCTGACAGCCGATGGTAGTGAAATTTCAGATGAATATGATACGGCTGGCAAACCATGCTACGACCAACAAGCAGTTATGCGCCGCTATGATGTCGTTCGCGAGATATGCGACTACATGCTGGATCTGGGATGGGGCCCATACCAAAACGACCACGAAGACGCCAATGGCCAGTTTGAAATGAACTGGGAATTTGACGATGCACTACGCACGGCAGACAAGCATAGCTTCTTTAAATTCATGGCAAAATCGGTTGCGGAGAAACACGGGTTTCGTGCAACATTCATGCCAAAACCGATCGAGGGCTTAACCGGAAATGGTTGCCACGCACATATCTCGGTTTGGGATGCACCCGGGTCAGCGTCAAAAGTAAACGTTTTTGCCACCGATAAAGGAAAAGGCCAAACAGGCGAGTTGGGCTTATCACAAAAAGGGGCGGAATTCCTCGGCGGTATCATGAAACATGCTTCTGCGCTGGCTGCTATCACCAACCCGACGGTGAACAGCTACAAGCGCATCAATGCTCCGCGTACAATGTCAGGAGCGACGTGGGCACCAAATACAGTAACTTGGACAGGCAATAACCGTACACATATGGTGCGCGTTCCCGGCCCGGGAAGGTTTGAACTGCGGCTTCCTGATGGCGCAGTCAATCCGTACCTGTTGCAGGCTGTTATTATAGCCGCCGGATTGGACGGTGTGCGCACAAATGCAGACCCCGGCAAACGCCATGACATCGACATGTATGCAGATGGGCATAAGATTATAGATGCGCCAAAATTGCCCTTGAATATGCTGGATGCATTGCGGTTTTACGATAAAGACACATCGCTGAAGTCGGCAATGGGGGAAGAATTTTCAGCGGCTTATTTGAAATTGAAACATGCCGAGTGGAATGATTTCTGCACCCATTTCACAGCTTGGGAAAAAGACAACGCACTTGATATATAGCGCTTGTTGAACTTAAGATTTTGGCTGTTGCGATAACAATCGCAGCAGCCTTTTTATATGCTGGAAAGAACCATAAAATGCTGAGAATAGCACTTGGCCTTTTGCGGCATTGGCGTTCGTCGTTGTAAAAGACGTGCCTAACGGACCTTTTTGCGCAATGTATTCAAAAAATCCTGATCAGCTTTGCCTTTCGGTTGTTCACCCCATGATATCTGAATTGCACTGACAGCATCGATGGTTTTCGGTCCGATTATGCCGTCCGGTTCGCCCAGATCATACCCGGCACGATTTAACAATTCCTGCACTTCCAGCTTTTCATCCAGCTTCAACGCACCCGGGCCACGCGGCCATTCTTTAACGAAATTACCACCACCTTTGATTCTATCGGCCAAATGCCCGACAGCCATCGCGTAGGAATTGGCGTTGTTATAGCGTTTGATCACCTTAAAATTCTTAAAAACGATAAATGCAGGGCCATCCGAGCCCGCAGGTAGAAAAACAGACCCTTTTCCATGGTTAGGTATCCTCTTACCCTGTACGGTCCGCACGCCCAGTTCAGTCCATCTTGCAGGGGTGGCTTTCACTTCCAGACTGGCGTTGCCATAATAAAATCCCTTGGGCAGCTTCACTTCAACACCCCAAGGCTGATTTAGCGTCCAACCGGCTTTTTTCAGGTAATTCGCGGTAGAAGCCAGCGCATCGGATGGATCATTTGGATCCCAGATATTGCGCTTACCGTCACCGGTAAAATCCTGTGCCGACGCTTGATAGCTGGTTGGTATAAATTGTGTATGCCCCATAGCACCGGCCCATGACCCCATCATACGGTTAGGAGCGATGTCGCCGCTTTGAATAATCCGCAAAGCTTCCAGAAGTTGCTGTTTGCCGAATTTCTCTCGCCGCCCGTCATAGGCCAAAGTGGCCAACGCTTCGATGATATTAATGTCGCCCATGTTCTTGCCATAGGATGATTCCAGCCCCCAAACCGCCAGTACAACCTCTTTGTCGACACCATATTTCTTTTCGATAGCATTCAGGGTTCTTTTATGTTTGGCCAGCATCGCCTGACCGTTTTTCACCCGTTTAGGCGAGGTCGCCGTATCCAGATAATCCCAGATTTGCCGCGAAAACTCGGCCTGTTTACGATCAAGCTGCACCACCCGCATGTTCAGTTTAACGCCTTTGAACGCACGATCATATGTGCGTGCTGATATGCCGTTTGCTAGTGCGACGCTGCGAAAGTTTTTTACCCAACGCTGAAAGCCCGATTGGGTTTGTGCGACGATGATCTCGCCGTTTTTTTGAAATGTATTTGCCTGTACCGCCTGTGTTCCACAGAGTGTCAAAATCACAGCCAAGCCCGTATTTATAAGTCTCATTAATATCTCCTGCTCGAGATTTATTATTGTTTGGGTGAGTGTAACGAATGTAGCGGCAAGACCAAAGCCCAAAAAGACCTATCGGGATCACAATGCAAAGAACCGCCTAAAAGAGCAGACCGACATTTTTTGCCTGCCAAATGTATTAATTCGCACATGTCTCAGTTGGGACAGCACCTTAAGTATTTGATATTGTGATGTTATTACTATTTTTGAAGAAATATCAAGAGCGGTGTTGGCAGAGTATGTTTGGCTGAACGTGCGGTCTGCCTTTGCTGACCCTAACGCCGTTTTTGCAGTTTACGCTTCCTGCTTTTGCCCTTCGCCGGTTTGCGCCCTCTTGGACGCCCCCTTCCAGAGCCGGCTTTTGGCATCGGTTTGCCGTTCAGTTCCAGCATCTCCAGCGTCAGCCCGCCCGTGACGGCTGTTGCTTCCACAAGCGAGACTTTGCATGGCATGCCAACGGCGATGACCCGTCCGCTGTCTTCGCCCTTTAATGTGCCATCGCGTTCAATATAGCGCCAATATTCGCGGCCCAGCTGGCTTAGCGGGATAATTCCGTCTGCACCTGTTTCAAGCAGCTTCACGAACAGCCCGAACTTGGCAATGCCGGACACGCGCCCTTCAAATTCCGCACCCACACGTTCAGATAGAAACGCTGCCAGATAGCGATCTGTTGTATCGCGTTCGGCCAACATGGAACGACGTTCTGTTTCAGAGATCCATTCACCTGTTTGGGTCAAATGTTCGATATCTGCAGGCTTCAGACCGTCATCACCCCAGCCGTGTGCCGCAATCAGCGCACGATGAACGATCAAGTCGGCATAACGGCGAATGGGTGAGGTAAAATGCCCGTAACGTTTCAGGTTCAATCCGAAATGCCCCAAATTATCGGGTGAATAATAGGCCTGTTTCATCGAGCGCAATACGGTCATGTTTATAACTTCCGCGTCCTCGGATCCGGATGCGGCATCAAGCAATTTATTCAAATCTTGCGTGCGCAACACCTGTCCCTTGGCCAATTGCAAGCCAGCAGCATCCGCAACCTCACGCAATGCATCCAGCTTTTCAGGCGAAGGCTCTTCGTGGACACGGTAGAGCAGCGGCCATTTCTTGGATTCCAGCGTTTCAGCAGCGCACACGTTGGCTGTGACCATAAACTCTTCCACAAGTTTATGCGCGGCAAACCGTTCTTTGAAGGAAACCGACGTCACCACACCTTGATCAGACAGAACAATTCGCCGTTCAGGCAGATCAAGATGCAAAGGCTGGCGTCTGTTGCGTTCTTTTGTGGCCGCTTCATAAGCCGCGAACAGCTGGTTTATCGGCCCCGCCAGCGGTTTGGTTGCATCGTCATATGTGCCGTCCGCCGCCGCTTGTGCCTGTTCATAAGACAGTGACGCAGGCGAGCGCATTAGGCCGCGAAAAAATTCATGCCCAAGCTTTTTGCCTTTAGCATTCAAAACAATACGCACAGCAATACAGGCACGGTCTTGGCCTTCATGCAGGGAACACAAATCACCCGATAACGCATCGGGTAACATCGGGACAACGCGGTCAGGAAAGTAGCTGGAGTTGCCGCGATTACGCGCTTCACGGTCCAGTGCCGAGCCGCTGGTCACATAATGCGCCACATCTGCAATCGCGACCCAAACGATATGGCCGCCATCATTTTTCGGGTCATCGTCAGGAATTGCGCAGATTGCGTCATCATGGTCACGCGCGTCCGATGGATCGATTGTAAACAATGGCAGATCGCGCAAATCCTTACGTTGGCCCAAACCTACAGGTTTTGCTGCATTGGCTTCCACAATCACGGTATCCGGGAAGTTATCGGGAATTCCATGCTGGTGTATCGCGATCAAAGACACCGACTTCGGGGCCATAGGATCGCCTATAACTTCAACAATCTTTGCAGAAGGCAGGCCCATCCGCGCCTTTGGCCCGACCCGTTCCGCCTCGACCAGCTCGCCATCTTTAGCTTTCAGGCTATCAGCCTTGGCAACGCGCCATTCAAGCGATGACTTCTTGTCGACAGGGACAATACGCCCACCTTCAGAACCCAATCGATAAAGGCCGACAATTTTTTCGGGTCCTGTGCCGATACGGCGGATAAGCCGCGCATGATAGGCAACATCAACATCGTCGGAACTGTTAAGATGGCACAAAATTCGGTCGCCCTCTTTCAGGGCAGGATCACCTTTTGATGCCATGAACAGAATTTTCGGTTCAGGATCGGTACTGTCCCATTCCACAGGCGCGGCCCAAAGATCGCCGTCTTTATCAGGCGACAAAACCCGCAAGACCGAAACAGTCGGCAATGCTCCCGCTGCCCCATATGTACGCCGCTTCTTTGCCAAATGCCCTTCTGCGGTCAGTTCTTTCAAGATACGTTTAAGTTCAATTCTGGCAGCACCTTTGATACCAAAGGCACGTCCAATTTCACGTTTCGAAGTTTTCGAGGGGTTATCCTTGATCCAGGTCAGGATTTCCTCTTTGGAGGGAAATTTTTTCATGGCGTAGCCTTAGCAGGTAAATTCGGGGCCGTCATATTTTATCAGCGCTAAATCGCTGGCATGGTCGACATCTTGCAACGTGTCTATATAGGCCACACGCGCATCGCCCAATGTGGCCACTGTATCTGCCAGCGCATGTTCCGTTGACCAGCGCACATCCTGAAACAATCCGGCTGGGATAGCATACGCACCACGCTTTAACCCGACCAACCAATATCCGCCATCAGGGGCAGGCCCGAAAACCGCATCATGGTCTCCCAAAGCGCGAAATGCTTTTTCGATTAATGCTGGTGTTACGCTCGGGATATCCGCCCCGATAATCACCACAGGGCCATGCGGTGCACCTTTGAAAATCGCCGCCATGCGATCACCAAGGTTACCGCGCCCTTGCGGCCAGCGTGGCAAATAGCCGGGCCAAATTCGGCTTTGCATTCCTTCCCGATTAGGTGAAACCGCCAATACGGTTTGCCATCGCGCATCGCGCCCCATTGCACGGATTAAACATCGTGTTTGATGGCGAAACCACCACGCTGCCCGCGTCATACCAATATCACGCCCAAGCCGTGTTTTCACGCGGCCCGCATGGGGCTCTTTGACCATGATGTAAAGTTGGCGGGGCATCAGGCAAAATAATCAGTAAGAATCCGCGTATAAATCGCCTTTAGCTGATGGATTTGTGCCATTTCCACACGTTCATCAACCTGATGCATGGTCTTGCCAACAAGCCCGAACTCGACAACGGGGCAGTGATTTTTTACGAAACGCGCATCAGACGTCCCACCCGAAGTTGAGGGTTTCGGGGTCACGCCGGTTTCCGCATTGACAGCTTTTGCAATCAGATCGGACAATTCACCCAACGGGGTCACAAAGCTTTCGCCGGACACACGCACACGCATGTCAATTTCTATGCCCGTGGTCTTGGCAACTTTATCCACTTCTGATTGTAACCACTTGGTTAGTGCCTCGGACGTATGCGTATCATTGAAGCGAATATTCACGGTCGAACGCGTTTCGGCGGGTATCACATTATCTGCAGGATTGCCGGTATCGATTGTAACCACAGCCAGCGTAGAGGCATCGAAATGCTCGGTGCCCTGATCCAGTTCATGTGCAGCTAATGTTGCCATCAGTTGCGCCATCGCAGGTAACGGGTTTTTGGCGCGGTGCGGATAGGCGGAATGGCCTTGAACGCCTTTGCAGGTGAAATAGGCATTCATAGAGCCGCGGCGCCCGATTTTCATCATCTCGCCCATTTTATTCGGGCATGTCGGTTCACCCACCAGACAATGGTCTATCTGTTCGCCCTTTGCCGCCATCCAGTCAAGTAAAGCCACAGTTCCGTCAACTGCGATACCTTCTTCATCGCCCGTGATTGCCAGAACAATCGAACCGTCAGGCGGCGTGTCAGCGACGAAATCAATCGCCGCTGCTGCAAAGGCCGCAACACCCGATTTCATGTCCGTTGCCCCGCGACCGTACAAGAAACCGTCTTTCATTTCGGCCCCAAACGGATCAACTGTCCATGCATCAATATCGCCCACAGGCACCACATCCGTATGACCGTTAAAACCGAAAGTACGGCCATTAGCGCCCGCACCCCAGCGCGCAAAAAGGTTGCAAACACCACCGCGGTCCACCCGCGTGCAGGTAAAGCCCGCTTGCGTCAAAAGCCCATCCAACAACACCAAAGCACCACCTTCGGTGGGCGTAACCGAAGCACAGCGGATCAAATCGGCGGTTAGGTTTACGGGATCGGTTGTCATGGCAGTCTTCCTTTGTATCATCTGGCATAGCTTTACCCAAGCATCATCCCAAGCAAAAGCCTAAAACGGACAATCGGCGTTCAGGGTTAACCACTCACCACCGTCGGGATGGCGCAAATGCAGGGTTTGCGCGTGCAACTGCAACCTGTCTGCTGCTGTGATAACCTCTGAACTGCCGTAAAACCGATCCCCCAAAATGGGATGCCCCAGTTCCAGCATATGCACGCGCAACTGATGACTACGCCCTGTCAGGGGTCGCAATTCCATACGTGTGACCCCTTCCTGACGCGACAAAACCGTCCAGTCCGTCACCGAGGGTTTGCCGCGTTCATGGTCTACCATTTGCAGCGGGCGGTTCGGCCAGTCCACAATCAACGGCAAATCCACCGTACCCGTATCATTGGTTACAAGGCCCGCAACACGCGCCACATAGGTCTTTTCCAAATACCGTTTTTGAAACTGTCCACCGATATGCCGTTGTGCGGCTTTGCCGATCCCGAACACCATGACACCGGACGTGTCCATATCCAAGCGGTGCACCAACAACGCATCCGGGTAAGCGGTTTTGACCCGTGTTTCCAGACAGTCGCGATGTTCCATAGCTTTGCCGGGAACTGACAAAAGCCCCGATGGTTTGTTCACCGCCAATATCTGATCGTCCAGATGGATCACATCCAGTGGCGTATCGGGTGGTGCATATATAAAGGGCGGGTTTGGACTCATTCCCGCCCTTTACAGTATTCTTTAAACTTTCACACGCTCGGATTTAGGGTCGTACATAGGGCGCAAGCTGACATCCGCTTTTACCCGAACGCCTGCCACATCAATCTCGTAGGATGAGGCCAGAACATCCGCCGCTGCCTCACCCTTACACGGCACGTAGCCCATACCAATTGCAGCGCCCAGTGTGTGACCATAGTTCCCTGAACTCAAATAACCTACGATCTGGCCATCGCGCAGGATCGGCTCGTTGTGATATAATAGCGGCTCGGCATCTGCCAACTTGAACTGCACCATACGAACATCCAGCCCGGTTTCCTTTTTCTTTAAAACCGCGTCACGCCCGATGAAATCGGGCTTGTCGGTTTGTACTGCAAACCCAAGCCCTGCTTCCAGCACATGATCCTCACAGGTGATGTCGTGGCCGAAATGGCGGAAGCCTTTTTCAATGCGACAACTGTCCATCATATGCATCCCGCACAGCTTCAGCCCCATGTCCTGACCCGCATCATAAAGGGCTTCAAATACATGGGCTGCCTGATCAGAGCTTGCATAAATCTCCCAGCCCAACTCACCGACATATGTCACGCGGTGTGCACGTGCCAACCCCATGCCTATCTCTATTTCCTGCGCCGTACCAAACGGATTGACCGCATTGCTGAAATCATTCGGACTGACTTTTTCCAATAACGCGCGACTGTTCGGCCCCATCACCGCCAGCACGCCTTCGCCTGCGGTTACGTCCGTAATCACGACGTTGAAGTCACCTACATTACGTTGCAGCCAAACCTGATCGGCCACACGTGTAACAGAAGGGGTCACAACCAGATAGGCCGTTTCGGAAAGCCGCGTGATGGTCACATCCGCTTCTATCCCGCCACGGGTGTTCAAGAATTGCGAATAAACGATCTTACCCACCGGCACATCGTACTGACCGCCTGCAACATAGTTCAAAAACGCGGTTGCATCGCGTCCTTCCACACGGATTTTACCAAAAGAGGTCATATCGTACATGCCGACGTTCTCACGCACAGCGCGATGTTCAGTCGCCACATTTTCAAACCAGCTGGTGCGTTTCCAAGAGTATGTATATTCCGCTTTTTGTCCTTCATTGGCAAACCAGTTGGCACGCTCCCAACCGCCGGCTTCGCCCATCACCGCGCCGCGATCCAGCAGGTGTTGGTGAAACGGTGAGCGCCGAATGCCGCGTGCCGTTGCTTTTTGACGAAACGGGAAGTGATCCGCGTAAAGCAGGCCCAGTGTTTCTTTTGAGCGTTCAAACAGGTAATGTTTGTTGCCCTGAAACGGTTGCATACGCGAGATATCAACATCCCCCAGATCGAACGGCTTTTCGCCTTCATCCATCCATTGTGCCAATGCCAAACCGGCACCACCCGCAGATTGGATACCAATGGAATTAAACCCGGCTGCAACCCAAAAATTATCCAACTCGGGCGCCAGTCCCAAATGATATGCATCATCAGGTGTAAAACTTTCAGGCCCGTTGAAAAACGTGTGAATGCCTGCCTCTGCCAACATTGGCAAACGCTCGCAGGCGCGTTCCAGAATAGGTTCAAAATGATCGAAATCCTCGGGCAACTGATCAAACTCGAAACTCTCCGGAATTCCGTCCATGCCCCAAGGTTTCGAATTCGGCTCGAACGCACCCAGCAGATATTTACCGGCATCCTCTTTATAATACGCACATTCATCGGGCACCCGCAGCACCGGCATTTGGGTCAAACCCTTAATCGGCTCGGTGACGATATAGAAGTGTTCACATGCATGCAGCGGCACGTTCACACCGGCCATACGGCCAACCTCATGGCCCCACATGCCAGCGCAATTCACCACCATATCAGCCGCGATATGGCCCTGTTCGCCAGCCTCATCTTGCCAGTTAACACCTGTCACGCGGCGACCGTCTTTGGCGACACCTGTCACTTTTACGCGCTCTTTAACCAAAGCCCCGTTTTGTCGTGCGCCTTTCGCCAAGGCCAGCGCGATATTGGCCGGATCACCCTGCCCGTCGGTTGGCAGATAGACACCCGATTTAACACCTTCAATGTTCAGATGCGCGTAACGTTCTTTCACTTCTTTGGCGCTGATCTCTTCTACAGGCACACCAAAAGCACGGGCCATGGCAGCTTGCCGAAACAGCTCTTCTTGGCGTTCTTCTGTTAAAGCAACCGAGATAGACCCGACTTGCCGAACCCCCGTTGCAACACCGGTTTCCGCTTCCAGCCCTTGATAAAGCTCTGCCGAATAACGCGCGAGCTTCGTCATATTGGACGATGCCCGCAACTGTCCGATTAGGCCCGCCGCATGCCATGTGGTGCCCGATGTCAGCTGCTTGCGTTCCAGCAATACGACGTCTTTCCAACCGAGTTTGGCCAAGTGGTAAGCTACCGAGCAGCCTATAACACCGCCGCCGATAATAACAACACGGGCTTTTGTGGGTAAGTTTGTCATGGATACATCTCCGAAAATTTTTGTTTATAAAGCGCAATCATTGCCTCTTCGGTTGCGCCGTCATCATAAGGCGGGGTGGTCAAAGGTTTAGCTTCGGCCACGGGGATTTTTACAATCACATTGATGCGGTTTGCCAAATCCCCCCAAATCTTTTGCCATTGTCCGATCAAAGCATCGTATTCGACAGAGTCGCGACGGATAAATCTTGCATATCCTCGAATACGCACGCCCTTGCGGGTAAATTGATCGACAAAGTTGACTTCCAGTTCCGGGTTATTTGTCAGGTTCGTTAGGGTTTGCGGTGAACGGATTTCACCAAATGCGATAGTTTCATCGTCCAGAACAATGAATGTCCCTTTGGGCGAAACATTGGGCCGGCCGCCTGCGCTGACCGTGGCCACAAAGCCAAGCCGCCACATTTCTATTGTCTGAATCGCTGTTGCCGGCAGTTTCATGCGCGCCCCCCGAACCGTTCAGCCAAAACTGCAATATGGGCAGGGCCAACTTCGCAGCAACCACCAACCATTGCGGCCCCTGCATCAATCCAACGTTCAGCAAAATCCGCATAGGCTTCCGGCCCCAGATCTTTACGCGCTTCCAGCAAATCAACCGTGGCCCCGATCTGGTTGAACGTATCGGCAATACCCGTAAATCCGTTGGCATAAGCGCCGACAGGAATATTATTGCCAACCAGCAACGGCACAGCAGCGGTCACAGCTTCAGGCACAGAACAATTTACCAAGACCGCTGCCGGTTTAAATTCCGACAAAAGTGGCAAAATATCATGTATATTTTCGCCGGACCGCAATTTTGTGCCGTCCGTATCATCCACCGACAAGGACAGCCAAACTGGTTTGCCAAAACCTGCGGCCCCCATCAAAGCACCACGTGCCTGATCAACCGAGGACATGGTTTCAAAAAGATAGACATCAACCAGATCGGCCTGAATTTCACAAAGCCTGTGATAAACTTCTGCCGCCTCTGCCGCGGGCGGGCATTTGTCAGGTTGATAGGAAAACCCAATAGGCCCGAATGCACCTGCAACCAACCCCGAACCATGCGCATCGCGTGCATCACGCGCCAGTTGGCAAGCTAAACGTTGCAGCTCTTCCAAGCGGTCTTCCAGCCCGTGTTTCAGTAGCCGATCAGGCAGAACCGAATAGGTGTTGGCGGTGGCAATTTCTGCCCCCGCCGCGAAATATGCACCGTGCACATCGCGCACCATATCAGGCGCATCCAGCAAAGCCTGAACTGACCAAAGCGAGGTGGCATGCCCTGCCCGCGCAATCAGTTCCTGGCCCATGCCACCATCAAGGATGGTTACACTCATGCCCGCAGCCTTTCGTTTGCAGGATCCCAAAGCGGTTGATCTTCTTGTACGACCGCGCGATAACGCTTGCCGTAAATCTCGACCTCCAGCTCTGTGCCGGGAACAGCCAGATCAGTGCGTACCATGCCCAATGCAACAGATGCATTGATGCGGTAGCCCCAGGCACCCGAAGTGGTTTCGCCAACAACGGTATCACCATCCCAAAGCGTGGACATATAAGGCGCATCATAGTCGCCCGCGTCGACAATCAGGGTAACGAACGCTTTTTTGCGGCCCTGTTGTTTTTCATTTTGGATCGCCGCTTTGCCTTTAAAGTCTTGCGGTTTATCAAGCTTCACAAACCGTTCCATACCGCCCTCAAGCATGGTGTAATCAGTGGACAGATCGCCCTTCCAAGCGCGGTAACCTTTTTCCAGACGCAACGAGTTCAGTGCATACATACCAAACGGTGTTGCCCCCGCATCCAGGATTGCATCGTATATTGCAGGCATATCTGCAACTTTCGCATGTACTTCCCAGCCCAATTCACCGGCAAAAGACACGCGGATCAGATATGCATCCAGCCCCGCAACGGTAGCTGCCTGATGGGTCAGCCAGCCGCTTGTCAAATCCGCGTTCGTCAGGCCGGCCAAAACATCACGCGATGTCGGCCCGGTGACAATCAATGTATCACGTGTTGTGGTCACATCTTCAACCGATACACCTTCGGGCGCTGCATTTTTCAGCAACTCGCCATCATGCCATTGTGCGCCTGCCGCCGTGATCAACATAAACTCATCATCGCCCATACGTACACATGACATTTCTGTCACGATGCGCCCGCGATTGTCGGATACATAGATCAGGTTCATGCGGCCAACTTTTGGCAAACCACCGGTACAAAACCCGCGCAAGAATTCAGCAGTTCCCGCACCTGACACCATGAAGCGTGCAAATCCGGGCAAATCCAAGACACCACAACCGTCGCGTACTGCTTCGCATTCTTCGCGAATACGTGCTTCCCAAGGCCCTTTGCGGCCCCATGTGTGAGTAGCTTCAAGTGATGTATCATCGCCATCACGCGCAAACCAGTTGGCGCGTTCCCAACCGTTATAAACGCCCATCACACCGCCCAAGGCTTTGATGCGCTCGTGCACCGGTGATAACTTTTTGTCACGTCCAGCAGGCCATTCGTGGTAGGGGAAATGCATGGCGTATTCGTTGCCGTAAACTTCCTTACCCTTCTGGATACAGTAATCCTCATCGGTGTAATCGGTGTAACGCCGTGGGTCGACCGACCACATATCCCATTCGGTTTCACCCTCTGTCATCCATTCAGCAAGTATTTTACCGGCACCACCCGCTTGTGTTATGCCAAATGTAAAGACACAAGCTTCGAAAGCGTTTGGCACACCCGGCATTGGGCCGATCAAAGGCAAGCCGTCAGGTGCATAGGGAATAGGGCCATTGATCACTTTTGAAATGCCCGCAGTTCCCAACAATGGTACACGCGCCATTGCGTCTTCTATGTGCCACTCAATGCGATCCAGATCATCAGGATATAGTTGGAACGAGAAATCTTCCGGCATCGGATCTTCGGGTGTTACCCAATGGGCTTTGCAGTTTGGCTCATACGGACCAAGATTCAGCCCGGTTTTTTCCTGCCGCAGGTAATAGCTGCTGTCCACATCGCGCAGCAGAGGCAGTTTGCCGCCTGTTTCTTTTGTAAAGGCCTCGATTTCAGGGATTTCTTCCGATAACAGATATTGGTGGCTCATCACCATCATCGGCACAGTACGACCGCCGTATGGTTTGAACCATTCACCGACACGTTGGGCATAATAGCCCGCAGCATTAACCACATAGTCGCAACGGATATCGCCCTTGTCAGTGTGAACAACCCATTCGCCATTTTCGCGGGTAACACCTGTAGCAGGGCAGAACCGTTCAATCCGTGCGCCTAAATCACGTGCACCTTTGGCCAAGGCTTGGGTTAATTGTGAAGGATCAATATCGCCGTCATAGGGGTCAAACAACACACCCTTCAGGTCATGTGTTTCCAGAAACGGATATAATTCCTTTGCTTTTTCAAGCGTCAGCATATCAATATCCAGCCCTTGATACCGCCCCATATCCATAGCACGTTGAAATTCCTGCATCCGCTCGTTGGTATGCGCCAAACGAATTGAGCCCGTGACGTGATAATTCATCGGATAATCCACTGCTTCACCCAACCCGCGGTAAAGTTCGGTTGAGTAGCGTTGCATATTCATGATCGACCAGCTGTTCGAAAACGTAGGTACGTTTCCTGCGGCATGCCATGTGGAACCCGCTGTCAGTTCATTTTTTTCCAGCAGAACACAGTCAGCCCAGCCGGCTTTAGCCAAGTGATAAAGCACCGAGACCCCAACGACCCCGCCACCAATAATGACCACTCTTGCAGTGGTTGGAAAATTAGACATTTATTCTCTCCTTAGTCGATCAGAAGTTTGGCAGCGATGCCGCCAAACATAATTGCAGAAATTTTGTTTAGTATTTTTACTCTTGCCCTCAGGGCATTGGCGAATAAGCCCGCTGCCAGTCCAAGTACCAGCACGAACAGGAACCCGAAGAACTGGAATATTGCGCCCAGTATCAGGATCTGGATCCAAATCGGACCTATGCCGGGGTCTGTGAATTGCGGAATAAAGGCAAAGATGAACAGTATAGTTTTGGGATTAAGCACATTGGTCAGAAATCCACGCTTTATTGCAGTCACAACACTTGGGGCAGCGATGCCTTTGCCAATATCACCAGTGCTACGCCATGCCTGTATTGCCAGATACGAAAGATATGCAGCACCAATATATTTTATCGCCTGATAAGATGCGGGATAAGTCAGTAAAACCGCCGAAACCCCTGCTGCGGCCAGAAGAACATGCAATGTTACCCCGATATTTACGCCTAATGCAGCGGCCATGCCAATGCGCGGGCCACCTGAAATTCCACTGGCAGAAATAAACAGAAAATCCGCACCCGGTGTGATATTCAACAGAAATCCCGCCACAATAAATGCAGTTAAAACAGCCGGTTCAAATCCTGTTATCACATCCCACATTGTTATTGCTCACGTTGCGGCAGATCATCTGCCAATTCGTAATAGTCACCTTTGTCCGCCACATAGATATGCTTTGCGGTTTCAATGCCCGTGGCCCCGTCCAGCGTACCGGTTCCAATCGAAGTCGCGTCTTCACCGTCATGCTGCCAGAACAAACTGGAACCACAGCCCGTACAAAACCCGCGCCGTGCCGCATCCGAGGATCGGAACCATTTCAATCCATCATCCTTTGTGATCCGAAACTGATCATTGGGAACTTGCGTCGCCGACCAGTAATGCCCACTGGTTTTGCGGCATTGGAAGCAGTGACATGCAACGGACGGGCGTAATGGCCCATCTAATTCATAAGTGACAGCCCCACATTGACATGAACCTTTGTGCATTGAACGCTCCATTAATAAACCGGCGGTGCGATCACCCAGATCACAACCGCATTTTTTGTACTTGGGTTTTTCCACTTATGCGGCTCACCGCGAATGCGAAAACTATCGCCGGATTCCAGATTGAATTTCTGATCCCCAATCCAAAGGGTCAAGCGACCGGAAATCAGATACCCAACTTCCTGCGTCGGACGTATGACAAAGTCATCCAATCCCGCACCCGGCTCAAAGGTTGAATGAATAACCTCAAAGTCATCAGTCAGATCAGGCGACAACAGCTCTTCGACCAAACCGTTGGTTCCAGCGCCGATTTTGCGTCTCGTATCTTTGCGCACAACGCGACCCGCTTCTTTGGCATCTGCTTGGACCTGGCCGAAAAAGATTGATAAAGGCACATCCAAAATACCAGATATTGTACGCAAGTCATCAATAGAAGGTTGTGAAATATCCCGCTCGACTTGGCTCATCCAACCCACAGAACGTTCCAGTTTTTCCGATATTTCTATCAAAGTAATACCCCTGGATTTACGAATGCTTCGTATATCCGCGCCAAGGGAATCAGAATTTTGCAAATTATGTGTCATAGCGATCCGTGAAATTTATACGCAAAATTTCACGAAATACAACAAATAGCATGCTTAAATGCGACCTTTCATGTCGCAGATCAAAAATTGTATTGAATAATCCGTGAAAAAGTGACGAATATCACTCATTATCGACTCAACAAATTTCTGTGATCTATGCTTCGAAACGAACACACATTTCCGAAGAATTCATTTCTTGGCAGTATCAGCCAAGATAGCTGGGATGATTTATCAAAAATATGGACAACAAAGCAGTACCAACCCAATCAGTTCCTAATTGTAGCAGGCGATGACAAAGCAGATGTTTATTTTATCTTAAGGGGCTCTGCCCGTGTCACAATATACACCTCATCGGGGCGCGAAGTAACGCTTGTATCCATTTTTGCAGGGGATAGTTTTGGCGAGTTTTCTGCAATCGATAATGAACTGCGCTCAACCAGTGTTGTTGCATCCGATGATTGTTATGCAGCTGTAATGACGGCGAAACATTTTCAGGAATTTCTGAAAACCCATCCTGACATTTCGTTTGAATTGTTAAAAGTAATGGTTGCACATTTACGCCAACTTAATCGGCGCGTGATAGGCTTTAATACAAAATCCGCAAATTTACGATTACAAGAATTGCTTCTTAACCTTGCGGAAAAACATTACCGTGGTGACGATCATGTATTGGTAGAGCGGCCGCCAACTCAAACAGAACTGGCCGCCTATATTTTCACTTCACGCGAAGGTGTTGCGCGTGAAATGGGACGCTTGCGCAAAGCCGGCGTTCTAACCCGGGAAAAACGCAGCATACGCTTCCTTTCATTAAAACTATTGCGCAAGATCATAGCGGATAATCAATAAGTATATCCTTGGTTGCATGGGCAATCAGATATGGCTAGCGTCCGGCTGAACATCCGTATCCATAAGGTCAATATTTTCATGAACAAACATAGATCAGTTGCGCCGATAAAAATTGTGATTAATGGATTTGGGCGCATTGGCCGCCCGATATTACGTCTGCTTGCACAAGGTAATACAGGGATCGAAATTATTGCGATTAATGACATCGCGCCGTTGGAAACCTGCGCCTATCTTTTCCAGTATGACAGTGTCTTTGGCCCCTTTCAGGGGACTGTTGAAACGGGTGAAAACTGCCTGATCGTGAACGGGCATAAAATACCGTTTTACCAGACCGAAGATATCGGCACACTTGATCTAGGCGGTGTCGATGTTTTGCTGGAATGCACAGGGCTGGCAGACACCCGAGCTGTTGCCATGCGCGGTATAAATGCCGGTGCAAAAGCGGTTTTAATATCCGGTCCATCAGATGCAGCTGATGCAACAGTTGTTCTTGGTGCAAACGAAGCTGCAATTGCAGATCATAAAGTAATCTCGAATGCATCATGCACCACCAACGCGCTTGCGCCTTTGCTGCGCGTTCTCGATGATAATTTCGGGGTTGAAAGCGGCCATATGACAACTGTGCATTGCTATACCGGCAGCCAACCCACCGTGGACAAACCACGCGGAAATTTAGCCCGTTCACGCGCGGCAAACCTGTCGATGGTACCCACAACCACAAGTGCGCAACGCTTAACCGATATGGTATTGCCACACCTGAAAGGCCGCATCGAAGCACGTGCCATCCGCGTGCCTACAGCCAGTGTTTCGGCCATTGATCTGGCCATACAGACCAAAACGAATGTTAACATAGAGACTGTAAACACTGTTTTAAAACAAGCCGCCGAAACCTCACCTGTGTTTGGCTGGATTACACAGCCGTTGGTTTCCACTGACTTGCGGGCACGTCCTGAATCCATAATCATGAACGGTCGCGAAACATCCGTGTCTGTTGGCGGTTTGTTGCGTGTATTTGGGTGGTATGACAATGAATGGGGATTTTCAAACCGCATGTTAGACATGGCACGATTGATGTCAGGCCGCGACTAAGCGGCTTTTCGTGTAAACACCCAGTCATCTTCACCTGATAGTTTCGGTTGAAATTTATACCCATCCAGATCAAATTCTTTCAGTCCTTCGGGGTCTTGAATGCGATTGAGAACCATAAAACGCGCCATTGAACCACGGGCTTTTTTGGCAAAGAAACCGATCATTTTCAGTTCACCATCACGTTCTTCTTTAAAGGCGGGTGTGATGATGCGCGATGTCATGTTTTTTCCTGTTGCCTTGAAATACTCATTGGAAGCGCAGTTGATAACAACTCCGTTCGCCCTCTTATCCAAGGCAGCACCTAGTCGGTCGCCCCAATATGCGTATAAGTTGGAACCGGACTTGTTTTTCAAACGGCTTCCCATTTCCAGACGGTATGGCTGAATGCGGTCAAGCGGCTTCAAAATACCGTAAAGGCCTGATAAAATCCGCAAGTGGTCTTGCGCATATTCCAGATCATCCTTTTCCAGATTTCCCGCTTGAAGTCCTGTGTAGGTATCCCCTGCAAATGCATATGCCGCCTGTTTGGAATTACATTCATTGGATGCAGGTGCAAAAGCGGCAAAACGCTTTTTGTTCAATGTTGCCAGATCCTCGCTGATTTTCATCAAGCTGCGTAAATCTGAAACTGAAAGCTTGCGGGCAAGTTCTGCCAATCTATTTGCATCTTTCTGAAACACAGGCATGCTTTCGGCAAACCCAACATCCAGAGGATCAAAGTTCAATTTCTTGGCAGGTGATATTACGGCAAGCATGGTTTCTCTCAGTCAATTTTACTGGATCATAACAGTGTTACGTTTGGCGCCAAGCTTATTCATCGGCAATTACATCTAAAAATGCCTTGCCAAACCGTTCGGTTTTCTTGGCACCCATACCTTGCATCGCTTCCAAGGCCTGTAAATCACGTGGCCTTTGTTGCGCTATTTTTGACAAGGTTGTGCTTGCGCAACTTAAATATGTATCAAAACCGCTTGATCCCTTTGCAAGGTTCACTTGTGTTGCCTGCAACTGGTCAAACAGACCACCCGCATCTCGCCCTGCCAGTCGTCTCCGCACAGGATGCACATCGGCAACAGCCCCGGCAATTACTTCAAGAAATGCTTTTCCGTAGCGTTCCAATTTAACAGCACCAACACCTGCCAGTTTTGAGAACCCGTCTAAATCCTGTGGTTTATGTGTTGCCATTGCAATTAGCGTACTATCCGGGAACACCACATATGCAGGGGCTTGAATGGCATCGGCCAGACTGCGCCGCTTGGCTTTCAGGGCCGATAACAGGG
>JAJFHY010000187.1 GCA_021775375.1 Amylibacter sp.
GGTCTTGTTGGCGTTAAGGTCGATAATGGCGTTGGTGTTGTTGTTGAAGTCAATTCTGAAACTGATTTTGTTGGCAAAAATGCTGAATTCCAGGAAATGGTTTCCGGTATTACAGCAGCCGCTATGAATGTTGCAGACCTAGATGGCCTGCTGAATGCAGATATGGGTGGCAAGCCTGTGTCTGAAGTTGTGACTGACAAAGTTGCTACTATCGGTGAAAACATGTCAGTGCGCCGCATGGCGAAGATCGATGGTGATATTGTCGGGTCGTACATCCACACAGCAGCGGCGGACGGGATGGGGCGCATTGGTGTTCTTGTAGCTTTGAAAGGCGGCGATGACACTACTGCAAAGCAGATAGCCATGCATGTTGCCGCCACAAACCCTGCATCATTGTCCGAGGCTGATTTGGATCAAGCCATTGTTGATCGTGAAAAATCCATTCTGACTGAACAGGCTCGCGAAAGTGGAAAACCTGAAAACATTATCGAAAACATGATCAAAGGCCGGATGAAAAAATTCTACTCCGAAGTGACCCTTGTTAATCAAGCATTCGTGATGAACCCTGATGTGACCGTAGGGCAGGCTGCAAAAGACGCAGGAGCCGAAATCCTTGGCTTTGTTCGTCTAGAAGTTGGCGAAGGCATTGAGAAAAAAGAAGAAGACTTTGCAGCAGAAGTTGCAAAAACCATGGGTGGCTAAGCCAAACCACTTTTTTAGAATAATTTAAAAGGCTTCGCTCTGCGGGGCCTTTTTTTATATATGAAAAGAAAGATGATTGAAGGTTAAGCCAGACTGAATTAAAGACCCGTTTCAACACCCCGAGGATAGATCACAATGGCAAAGATTACGGCCCAGAAAACGCTTGCGATTGATTTTGGCACATCTAATTCCGCAGCAGGGATAATGGTAAATGGCAAACCGCATTTGATTGCAGTCGAGCCCGGGAAAAACACCATGCCAACCTCACTCTTTTTTGATTTCGAAACACGCAATACCCTGTTTGGAAATCCTGCGAATGCCGCTTTGATCCAAGGGACAGAAGGACGCTTTATGCGTGCGCTTAAAAGTGTTTTGGGTACATCTTTGATGCATGAAAAACGCCGAATGATGGGGCAGTCTTTAAGTTTTGTTGACATTATAAGTACGTTTTTGAAAGAGATAAAAACCCGCGCAGAAACAGCCTGTTTTCAGGAGTTCAATACAGCCCTGTCAGGCCGCCCGGTATTTTTTCATTCAAATGATGCTGTTAAGGACAAGCAGGCCATAGCGGATCTAACCGAATGTTATCTGAAGGCCGGTTTTAAAGATGTGGATTTTATGTATGAGCCAGAGGCCGCAGCACTTGCAAATAACAGTTTGGGCGATGAAAATAGCCTGCAACTGATCATCGATATTGGCGGCGGTACATCTGATTTTTGTCTTTTTAAAAGTAAGGGGCAGGGCATCGATATTCTGGCTAGCAACGGCATTCGTCTGGGTGGAACCAATTTTGATAAATCGATAAGTGTTGATTATGTCATGCCATTATTGGGCAAAGGCTCGATGATTAAAAATGAGATAGGTCAGGGCATGCTAAGCGCCCCAAATGCTATATTTCAAGATTTGGCTACATGGGAAAAAATCCCGTTTATGTATTCAAGTGACACACGTAACAGTGTCACCAATATGCGCCGACTGGCGGTGGATAAGCATCTGTTTGCACGGTTGGAAGAAGTTTTGGAACATGAGCTGGCGCATGAAATGGCATTTGCTGTTGAAAGTGGTAAAATACGTCTGAACAAGGGTATAAGTGGAGATACAAAAGTAGACTTAAGTTTTGTTGAACCTGATCTTGCTGCACACTTCAGTAACATAGATATGGAGCATTCCTTGTTCGGGCACACCGAAAGAATAAAGAGTTGTGCGCTTGAAACGCTGGCTATGGCCGGGGTTTCTACAACAGATATTGATACTGTTATTTTCGTCGGTGGTTCCAGCCTAATGTCGGTTGTTGAAAATGCGATGGCTGATATATTTACATCTGCAAAACAGTATCATTCCGAGGCATTTACAGCTATTGTTGACGGGTTGGCTATTGCAACATCTCGCCTTGATTAATACCTTCTTAGGTTTTGCCTAATCAATGCTGCGGTATCGCGTGCTTTATAGCCCGCTGATTCTGGCAAATAAGGTTCTTTAATAGAATATTTATTTGAGTTTCACATGATCTTTGCGGGCGGAATACACCGTATGGGCATGTTTGTGTGCGAAAGAAAACCTGATAATGTAATTACAGGGTATCTACCGCGTTATGATGGCGCGATTGAACAATGGATTACAACCTCTGACAAGATGCTGAAGAATAGGAAAAAATCATGAAAGCTATAGATAAATTAAGTGAAAACGTCAGCCTCCCATTTGAGAAAGCACGCGCGATGCCACCCGAAGTTTATACTTCAGAAGATTTCTTGCAGCATGAGTTGTCGGACATTTTCAGTAAAGACTGGTTTTGTGTTGGCCGTTCCGATGCCTTAAAAAACCCAGGGGATTACGTAACGCAGGAATTGGCAGATCAACCGATTGTTGTACTGCGAGACCGTGACGGAGCACTGCGCGCAATGTCCAATGTCTGTCTGCACCGCATGTCCACTCTGCTACAGGGGCGTGGCCATATACGATCAATCGTTTGCCCATATCACGCTTGGACCTATAATCTGGATGGGTCTTTACGTGGCGCACCTGCTATGACTTTGAACGAAGGGTTTTGCAAAGACAGTTACACCTTGCCGAAAGTGCGCTGTGAAGAATGGTTGGGATGGGTTTTTGTCAGCCTGAACGAAGACGCAGAACCTGTAGCACAACAATTATCGCAAGTAGAAGATATGATCAGTGGGTATGATATGACCAATTACACTGAAACCTTCTTTGAAACCCATGAGTGGGATACGAACTGGAAGGTTCTGGCGGAAAACTTTATGGAAAGCTACCATTTACCAGTTTGTCATGCAGGTACAATCGGGGGATTATCAAAACTGGATGAAATGGTTTGTCCACCGGGCCTGCCCGCGTTTAACTATCACACAATCCTAAAAGACGACAAACTGCGTATTGCAATGGCACATAAGAATAACACACGCCTGACAGGTGAAATGCGCCGTACAACATTTTTGCTGGCAATTTACCCAAGCTTATTGATTACACTTACACCGGGATATTTCTGGTATCTTACCTTGCATCCCGCAGGAGTAGGAAAAGTGCGTATCGGTTTTGGTGGCGGTATGTCAGATGATTATGCAAATGATGAAGATGCAGAGGATAATTTCAATAAACTCAAAGAGTTATTGGATGAAGTGAATGTAGAGGACAAAGGCTGTACCGAAAAAGTCTACCGTGGCCTGTGTTCAACATTCGCAAAACCGGGACATTTGTCGCATTTGGAACGGCCAAACTACGATTTCGCGCGTTATATCAATGGACGTATCGAAGCGGCGACAAAGGCTAATAAATGAACAATCACGACAGCACGGATTTGCGTGCGAATTTTCTAAGCGGCATGAGCCATGCAGCTTGTACTGTGAACGTGGTCACAACAGACGGTGCGGCGGGACGTATGGGTGTGACGGTGTCTGCGATGTCTTCGGTGTCCGCAGACACGCCAAAACCGACATTGCTGGTTTGCGTGCATCATCAAAGCGCCACGGCTCAGGCGATTATCGACAACGGTGTTTTTTGCGTCAACATTCTGCGTGATGATCAATCCTATATCTCAGACACGTTCGCGGGGCGGTTTAAAGATCAGGTTAGTGATAAGTTCGACTGTGCCGACTGGTTCGCAATGGATACTGGCGCACCACGCGTCATTGATCCTTTAGTGGCTTTTGACTGCAAAGTTCAATCCAGTGAGCAAATCGGTACGCACTATATATTCATGGGCGAGGTGCAGGGGGTTTTTGAAGCAGACCGTGGCTCGCCTTTGATCTATTCCAAACGTGCATACGGGGCCGCTTGGCGCATAGATGGATTTAATTCGATTAAGGATGGTAAAACTGCAGCTGAACAAAACTTGAATGTCGGGTGTTTCGATATTCTTGGCCCGTTTTTCATGCCGGAATTGATAGGGCGCATGGTGCGCAGTGGTAGTAAATTGAAATTTAGCCTGTTTGAGGGTGATCAACGCCGCGTGCAGGAAAGCCTGCTTTCCGGTCAGACGGAAATAGCATTGCTATATGATCTTGGGCTGTCAGATGCTTTGGATATTCTACCTCTGAGCGAACAAAAACCATATGTTTTACTACCAAAAGACCATCCCTTGGCGCAACATGAAAGTCTAACACCGCAAGATTTAGCTAACCATCCTATGGTTCTATTAAATACACCGCCCAGCCGTGATTATTTCCTGAGTATTTTCGAACAGGCTGATGTTGAACCCAATGTGGCGTTTACATCTGTCTCTTTGGAAATGGTACGCGGAATGGTGGGGCAGGGCCTGGGCTTTAGTCTGGTCGGGGCTAAACCTGCTACTGAGGTTTCGTATGACGGGCACGCACTTTGCGCGCGCCCATTGATCACGGATACGCCTGCGTCAAAACTAGTCTTGGCAAACCGTAAAGGCGTTAAGCTGTCAAAGGCTGCAAATGAATTCATCTGGCAGTGCAAAGATTATTTCGTGCTGGATACTTAAAGGAAAAATGATGGAACACACACGCATTCGCCGCTTTAACACAAGCGACACATACCCCGAACAAAACCTGGATAATGATCTGTGTCAGGCAGTAGTTACAACTGGTGGGAAAACTGTTTATTTACGCGGTCAATGTCCGCAAAATCTGGATGATGCGGTGAATATCGGCAGTCATGACCCTGTTGAGCAAACCCATAAAGTTATGCAAAACATCCGCCAGCTGATAGAAGAGGCCGGTGGCGACATGGAGCATCTGGTCAAGGTTGTGGTGTACATTACCGATGTGCGCCACCGTGAAGCGGTTTACCGCACAATGGGCGAATATATCAAAGGGGTTTACCCTGTTTCCACTGGGCTGGTTGTGCAGGCATTGGCGCGCCCCGACTGGTTAGTAGAAATTGATGGCACTGCTGTCATCCCGGATGGTTATCAACCATGACGTTTTCATTGGTCGCACGGTGCAAAGACACAGGCATGTTCGGAGTGGCTATTGCCTCGTCATCACCAGCTGTTGCAGCGCGGTGTTCCTATACCCGTGCGGGTGTGGGGGCAGTTGCAAGTCAAAATATAACCGACCCTACACTAGGCCCGTTTGCACTTGATCTGATGCAAGGCGGGATGAGTGCTGCCGAAGCCATTTTAGGCGTGCGCGATCAAGGTAGATTTGTCGAATACCGTCAGGTTTTAGCGGTGGATAAAGCAGGCAATACGGCCATTCATTCCGGCCCGCATTCACTGGGTATCTGGACTCAGGCGCAAGGTGACAATGTGGCATCGGGCGGCAATCTGTTGGCCAATGATACTATTCCTGCCGCGATTGTGGCAGGGTTTGAAGCCGCAAATGGTCATATCGGGGATCGTTTAATTGCAGCAATGCAGGCAGGGCTGGAAGCGGGAGGCGAAGCAGGTCCTATTCATTCTGCG
>JAJFHY010000188.1 GCA_021775375.1 Amylibacter sp.
CCGGCGACTTATCAGGAACCGGGTGTCTTGAAAGTTCTGGTTGTGATGACCGATGGGGATAATAGAGACCACTATGATCTTTATGACGGATACCGTTCCGGCCCGTCCAATATGTACACAGTCATTGAAAGTGAAGCGCAATGCTATGGGGACCCAAATCACTGGAAAGTGCTGGATTTCGTTAACAATGGCTCTTACAGCGATGATTGTGAATACGAGGAAGTGACGAACCATTACATCTACAGGCCTTCCAATGTCACATATTACAAGGTGAATAATGGCCAATCAGTAGGTGATCAGTATATCAATCTTCCGGGTAATAACGCCGCATTGGCAGGTGACGTCGGCTACCGCGTGCAGCTATCATGGCCACAGGTTTGGGAAATAATGTCGACCAAAGGCTATGCGCGTACGACCAATACAAGTTCGTCCAGCTACGAGAACATGTATTCACCGGCTTCCGAAGCGGATACCGAAATGAACAATGCATGTACAATCGCAAAGAGCCGTGGTGTTGTTGTCTATACTATCGCCTTTGCTGCGCCATCTGCGGCACAGACGCTTTTACAGGGCTGCGCCAGCTCTCTGAATAACTATTACGATGTGGATAGTACGGATATTGCATCAGCTTTTTCAGCAATTGCGGTGTCTATTCAGAAACTAAAACTGACACAGTGAGGGTTTTGAGCGGAAATTTCAAAGAAAAAGAGATTTCGAGATACAGAGTCCCTATAAAGGCCACTTCAGTATAGAGCGTCAGTTTGATCTTGATCAAAGTCAAGTAAAACAAAGTAGGTGATGGTTGGAGCAGGTTTCAAGCCTCAAGAGCAAGGAGCCTATATTGCATAAGCTGTTGCAGCCAAGCTAATATGTGGTTGTCTGCAGGTGGGCAAAATTGCCCACAACCAAAGATCACTGGACGTGACAACCATGTCCCGTCAAACTTGCAGAGTCGTTGATGGACTTACCTTTTGATGTCGATCTAAGATGGAGCGAGAAATGACAATTCTTATTATTTTCGAAACGGTTGAAGGGCAAACTCGCAAGATCTCGCGTTTTGTCGAGAACGAATCCCGCAAGTCAGGTCAGGACGTAGTGTTGGTCGATACTGCTAACAAAACGACGCCTGTATCTTTTGCCGGCGTTGATAAGGTGATCCTTGCAGCTCCAGTGCATGAACGGCGGCATCCCAAGAAATTTGAAACCTTCATAGCCGACAACTTATATAAGTTAGAGTCGCGTGAAACGATGCTGATCTCAGTGAGTCTCAAAGCTGCATTCCCAGAATGCCTTGAGGAAGCGAGAGATTTTTTGATCGAGATGGAGATGCGCACAGGGCTCACACCAGACGTCGAAGCGTTGGTCGCTGGGGCGGTTCGCCCTAGCAGTTACGACTATTTTGCCACCCACATTATGCGTCATGTCGTACTTCGCGGACGGAATTATGACTTGGATGAAGGGGAACACGAATTCACCGATTGGAAAGCACTTGCGACGAAACTTTCGAAATTTCTTACCGCTGGTACTTCTTCTGGTTAGGCGGTTGGAAAGTCGCAGTTACCGCACAGGCAAAATTTGGTTCGCCTTTGAAGAACAACGTTAAAATTTGATGAAGAATTACTATTCCAATGAGTCAGCTATTGGCCGGAAGCTGACTTGGCAACATTGGGCGGGAAGCGGTCATACGATACGGATGCGCGAGTTCCATATGAACTCCCAAATGCGGGCATTGCTTACTTTCTTGCAGAAACAAAGTCTTGCGGACTGTTTGGCAGTAAGTTCTCGTTTGTTGGGCCCGTAAGTTGTTTTGTCTCATCCTACGCACATAATGTAATTAATTTCTATGATGATGAATTAAGCATCCATTCACTATTAGGATTGTGCAGTCTTCGGTCATCACATAGCATGTTGTCATACACCACTTGATGCTAAAGATTTACCCTAAGATGGTTACAAAGGTTGATTTTACGAAGGCTATCTCTGGGCCAGAAACTCTGACTACACAGTATATATTAGGTTTGCAGCATCTGATTAAAGGAAGCATAAACTGACTTATAAAGTACTTACTGCAGAAATCTCGCATGAAACGAATACATTTAGCATGCATCCAACAGATTTACGGGCATTCAAGAGCCGTTATTTATTGACGGGTGAGCAAGCGATAGCAGAGCGCGGGCATCAGAACACAGAACTGGCCGGCATGCTGGATGTGGCCGGCGATCGCGGCTGGCAAGTAGAACATGTGCTAAGTGCGTGTGCTGGCCCAAGCGGTCGGGTTACACGCGTTGCGTTTGATACAATTGTTGGCCCGCTTATTGTTGCGGCAGAAAAAGGTGAATATGACGGCGTGCTATTGATGTTACACGGCGCAATGGTAACAGAGTTTTGTGAAGACGGTGAAGGGGAAATACTGAACCGCATACGGGCTGTGATCGGGTCAAAGCTGCCAATAGCCGTGACCCTTGATCCGCATGCAAACGTCACGCAGAATATGTGTGACCAAGCGAATATCCTTGTATCTTTCACAAGCTATCCACATGTCGATATGCGAACGACCGGACGTCGAGCGGCCGAATTGTTGCATCAAACGATGCAAGGAGAAATCACACCGCGAACTTTGTGTGTACGCCGCCCGATGCTGGAAGAAGTCAACGGCGGGCGCACAGATATTGGCCCAATGATCGAACGTCATACAAAAGCACGCGCCTATGAAACCTGTCGCAAGATCTTTGCTGTCAGCATCAACGGCGGCTTTGCCAGCTCTGATATTTTAGAAGTCGGGCCTACGGTTTTGGTGACATATCAGGGCGAAGATGAGCGCCCTTTGAAGATTGCAAATGAACTTGCTGATGATATGTGGAACCTACGTCACGAAGTCTTAAACGACTACATGTCAGTTCAAGATGCAGCAGATATCGCGGCTGGGTGGGATATTTCGGACGGTCCGCTGGTGATTGCAGATTATGCGGATAACCCTGGCGCAGGTGCCTATGGTGATAGCACCGCTTTATTAGAATCATTGTTGGCGGCAAACATTACAGACGCTTGTTTTGGCCCGCTGGTTGACGCCAAAGCTGTGAAGGTTTTGTCAAAATTATCGGTCGGCGAACAGGTTCAAATAGCGATTGGAGGTAACAGCGTACCAAACTTTGGTGGTGGACCAGTTACGGTTGACGGCAAGATTATGTGGCAAGGTGACGGTCTGCTGATAGGTGATGGCCCCATATTAGGAGGGCTGGAGCGCGATTATGGCCCAACGGTAGTATTACGCGTCGGCGGAATGGATATCTTAATCGTGACAATTGCAGACCAGATGCGCGATTTACAACAGTTTCGAACCTTCGGAATAGACCCTGCAAAAATGCGTGTGGTTGCGTTAAAATCCATGCAGCATTTTCGCGCGGCTTTTGAACCAATCGCAGGAAAAACGATCGTTTGTGACAGTGGGGCTCTTTGTACAACCCAGTATAATTTGCTTCCCTATAAGAATGCGCCCAGACCCATCTTTCCACTTGATGAGATATAAACACGCGCGGCCTGTGCCGCATTGCAATCAGATATAAACATTAAGGAACTCATATGGATATCCACAAAGCTAACAGCCGCTCCACCACCTTCGCCGGTGCCGAGTATTTTACAGGCACGGTCATGATGGATCCCATCGTCACAGCACCCGAACCGGCCAGAGTACGTGCATTGCGTGTTAGTTTTTCACCAGGTGCCCGCACTAATTGGCATACTCATCCGCTGGGACAAACGCTCTATGTTATATCTGGTGTTGGCCGCATTCAAAAGCAGGGCGAAGCAATTCAAGAAATCTTACCGGGCGATACAATCTGGATCGCACCGGATGAAAAACACTGGCATGGAGCCGCGCCCGATCATGCAATGAGCCATATTGCTATCCAGGAAGAGTTGGAAGGCAAGCATGCTGACTGGCTGGAGCGGGTGACAGACGAGGAATACCAGACGTAGATTGGCTTTAAGCTGCCGTTCGCTGCGATGTTCACGAATGGCAGTCAAAAGCGAATAGTCCGGACACCATCGGGTCACCAACTGGTGCTGGCGTTAGACAATTTAAATTAAATCATTAAAGGCTATGTGCGGCCATGGATGAACGTGCCAGTTGCAGGGTGAAATATAGGGCATGGTTCAATGACGTCATCCGGAAGGGATTGATTTCACTTGACTACACATGCTGCCTGTCGCTAGCCTTGGGCATTAAATCCAAGTGTGGGGGGTAAGTATTGAGCTCTAATCACGAAATTTATGCCGCATCACGACGCTTCGCGGGCTCTGACGACCGGCGGGCATGGCTGGAACTTTCGGCAAGTCTTGCGGTCTACATTAGCGCAATGACGATCGGCCTGACGACGATAGGAACATGGTGGCTTACTGCGCCGGCGGTTCTGGTGGCTGCCGCAATGGGGCTTCGGATCTATATGATCCAGCATGATTGCATACACCGATCATTTTTCACGTCCCGAAAGTTGAATGATCGCATCGGGTCGCTGTTATCGCCAATTGCGATGACCCCGTATCAGGCGACGCGTTACATCCATGGCCTTCACCATAACTATGTCAGCGATCTCGAGCGACGAGATACGTTCGAGATATTTACGATGACGCTCAAAGAATGGCAGGCGGCACCGAGATGGAAGCGGCTGCAGTATCGGTATTATCGCAGTCCGGTTGTGCTTATCCTGATCGGCCCCTTCTTGCTCTACGGTATCCTTCGGCGCATGCCTCTCTACGGGTTGAAGACCGGTTTGGGCGATTTGATCTTTCACAACGTATTGCTCGCCTCCTATCTCGGACTTATCTGGTGGGTCGCCGGTTGGAGCGGCATCGCCTTTTGGGTGGCGTCTTTTTACTTTGCCAGTGTCTTCGGCGCGCTAATTCCTTATGTCGTGCACAATTTCGAGCATATACATTGGGGAAGGCGCCCCGAACTAACGTTTAAAACTGCGGCGCTCGAGGGCAGTGCGGTGTTGGATTGGGGCAGACTTTTTGACCTTACGATGATGAATATCGGCTATCACGACCTGCACCACCTCAACGCCAAAATACCTGGCTACAAACTCCGAACCGCCCATGAAACGCTAGAGGCTGATGGGTTGTTGCGGTCAGAGAAAATAGGGTTCTTACAGGGCATCGCTTGCCTGCGTTGGAAGCTCTACGACGAGGATAATGGGCGCATGATACCGTTTCCTGCGGCATCGCGGACGGTCTCCGTTCCGGCGGAATGAAACCGCGTCTCCTTCCGGTCTTTGCAACACTTCTTCTTATGGCATCTTGCACCCCCCACGGAACGGGCCCTGTCTACACGATGGATGCTGAACTCTATGACTGGGTCAAGGCACCAAAAGCAATCGATCAAAGCTCTGATCAGACACCGATTATTGCCGATCCGATTGTAACCTTCCAACTTGCGCCCGGTGATAGTCGATCCGCACTGCGAGCAGGAAAGGAATGGCGCCTCGGCCACGCATATCTATTTGGTTATGACGTTCGCCTTGAACGCAAGTCGCTTGGAAACGAAAAGGTTACGCTATCGCGCTTAATCCGCAAGGGTGACCCGGCGACTGAGATAGCGTCTGTTCAACTTGACGCAGATCGTGGCGTGACGGTGATGGGGCGTACGTGCATTGCACCAACTGATCTTGGGGACTGGCATCGGGTCGAGATGCGGATCCGTCTGTCCAACAGGGACGCCGGGTTTCTGGAAGTGTTCTGCGACCGAAAGCCGATATGGGCGAGAGTTAATATCCGCACAACATTCCCGCCGGTTTGCCGCCTTCGTGATGGTTGCGACACAGATATACCAAAGCCCGTGCGATACGAATGGCAATTGGGCCTCTTGTCAAATGGTGGCGTTGCTAAACAGATCGAGGTGGAGATGCAAAGGCTTCACTACCGGAGGATCTATTATATCCCGCATCGGGTCGGTACACTTTGAAGCTGTGAATTGCTGTGAAAACCGGAGTTCGAGACTGTTTTCAGTGTAGAAATTCAATCTGAGACCGGTTGGCGCCTGCACCGCCCAGCCGATAGATTAGGGGCATTCCAGTTGCACGCAACTAGCGGCGCTTTCGGCAATATAGCTCCATCCTATGGTGGATAACGTCAAAGCCAAGCTGGGCTGCGATTTCGTTCTGAAGTTGTTCGATCTTATCTGAGTTGAATTCGATGACCTCGCCGCTGTCCAGATCGACGATATGGTCGTGATGCTTTTTGGTGGCTGTTTCAAACCGTGCACTACCCCCCTCGAAACTATGCCGATGAACGACGCCCGCTGCCTCTAATAGGGACAGTGTGCGATAGACGGTGGCCAATGAAACGGCAGGCTCAATCAGCTTGGTGCGTTTGAGTAGTTCTTCTGCATCTGGGTGATCCTTCGCATCGCGCAATACTGACAACAACGCGATACGCTGGCGGGTTACACGCACTCCGGCATTGCGCAAAGCGGCGGTAAGTTTGGCTATTTTATCGTCTGCAAGTGTCATATCAGGCTCTCCATTCGCAACTAGATACTATCTTTGCGAATGGTTATCAATTTCATTTACACTTGCGAATAATTCTCATAATGAATCAGGAGATGAAGTTTTCCACTTTTTTGAGATTGGCCAAGATGAAGATATGCACAATGTTAATGGGTTCATTTAGTGCCATTGTTTTGGCAACAAGTGCGATGGCCCAAGACAATAAGTTCAAGGCGGTCACGACATTTACTGTCATTGCAGATATGGCGCGTAATGTAGCTGGGGATGCTGCAATCGTAGAGAGTATTACCAAGGCAGGTGCAGAAATCCACGGTTACCAACCGACCCCGCGTGATATCATCCGCGCACAGGACGCCGATTTAATCCTTTGGAATGGTCTGAATCTGGAATTGTGGTTTGAACAGTTTTTTTCCAACCTCTCTGACGTGCCCAGCGTTACGCTAAGCGACGGCATTAAACCGATGGGCATCGCAGAAGGCGAATATAGCGGCAAGCCAAACCCCCATGCATGGATGAGCGTAACAAGTGCCTTGATTTATGTCGATAATATCCGTGATGCGTTCATTACACATGACCCCAAAAATGCGGAGATTTATGCTGCTAACGCTGATGCCTACAAGCAAGAGATCACGGATGCGATTGCCCCGTTGCGCGATGCAATTCTTGCGGTCCCCACAGAACAACGCTGGTTGGTGTCCTGCGAAGGTGCTTTCAGCTATTTGATCCGCGATTTTAAGATGCAGGAATTGTATCTCTGGCCAATCAACGCCGACCAGCAAGGTACTCCGCAGCAGGTGCGTAATGTGATCGACCGTGTCCGCGCCAATAACATCAAATCGGTCTTCTGCGAAAGCACCGTCAGCCAAGCACCCGCCGAACAAGTTGCACGCGAAACGGGCGCAGAATACGGCGGCGTACTTTATGTGGATAGTTTGACAGAAGCAGACGGCCCGGTGCCTACGTATATCGACCTTCTCAGGGTCACTACTGAAACCATCGCAAGGGGCTTAGCGAATTGACCGATACCAAAGGCATCGCGGCCCGGGATGTGACCGTTACCTATCGTAACGGCCAAACCGCATTACGTAATGCAACGTTTGAAATTCCAACAGGCACGATCACGGCATTGGTTGGTGTAAACGGCGCAGGCAAGTCCACTTTGTTCAAAGCCATCATGGGTTTTGTGCCAACCGCCAAGGGCGAAATTTCGGTACTGGGTATGCCCGTCAAAGAAGCCTTACGCAAGAATATCGTGGCCTACGTTCCGCAAGCCGAAGAGGTCGATTGGTCTTTCCCGGTCCTTGTCGAGGACGTTGTGATGATGGGCCGTTACGGCCATATGGGTTTTCTGCGTCGCCCAAGCCAAGCGGACCACAAGGCTGTAACCGCTGCCCTAGAACGCGTGAACATGGTCGATTACCGTTTTCGCCAAATTGGTGAACTTTCCGGCGGACAACGTAAACGTGTTTTTCTTGCCCGCGCCTTGGCGCAAGAAGGCAAAGTCATATTGTTGGACGAACCGTTTACCGGCGTTGATGTCAAGACCGAAGACGCGATCATTGCGCTGCTGCGCGAGATGCGTGACGAAGGCCGCGTGATGCTTGTCTCCACCCATAACCTCGGCTCGGTTCCTGAATTTTGCGATCGCACCATACTGGTCAAGGAAACGGTGCTGGCCTTCGGGCCCACCGAAGAAACGTTCACCCATAAGAACCTTGAGATCGCTTTTGGCGGTGTGTTGCGCCATTTTGTATTGGGTGGGACAGACTTGCACGAAGATGACGATAGCCGCCAGATCCATGTGATTACGGATGATGAACGCCCCTTCGTCGTTTACGAGGACGAGGCTGACAAATGATGGACACGCTGCTGCTGCCGTTCTCGTACAACTACATGTTCAATGCAATGTGGGTCAGTGCGTTGGTGGGGGCGATATGCGCATTCTTGTCCGCTTACTTGATGCTCAAAGGCTGGTCGTTAATCGGCGACGCATTAAGCCATTCCATCGTTCCCGGCGTTGCAGGCGCCTATATGCTGGGTTTGCCCTTTGCATTGGGTGCTTTTGCGGCCGGCGGACTGGCCGCCGGAGCAATGCTATTTCTTAACCAACGGTCGGGACTGAAAGAAGATACGATCATCGGGCTCATTTTCACATCATTCTTCGGGCTTGGCCTGTTCATGGTGTCGCTGTCGCCAACCTCGGTAAGCGTTCAGACAATTACAATGGGCAACATTCTTGCCATCACCCCCTCGGATACATTGCAGTTGGCGATTATCGGGTTCGTAACGCTGGCAATTTTACTGGCCAAGTGGAAAGACCTGATGGTGACGTTCTTTGATGAAAATCATGCGCGATCCATCGGACTTAAACCTGATCTTCTCAAGGTCGTATTCTTTACACTTTTGTCAGCCTCTTGTGTCGCAGCTTTACAAACAGTTGGGGCTTTCCTTGTGATAGCAATGGTCGTCACACCCGGCGCAACAGCTTATCTGCTGACCGACCGCTTCCCGCGATTGCTTGTCTTAAGTGTCCTGATCGGGTCCGTAACCAGCTTTGTCGGTGCCTATCTCAGCTTTTTTCTGGATGGCGCAACGGGCGGCCTAATCGTTTCATTGCAAACACTCATCTTTTTGATTACGTTCTTCCTTGCCCCGAAGCACGGCTATCTGGCGACACGCCGCAAGGCTGCACGAGCATTGGTTGCGCAATGATTGAAACGATCCTCCTTCCATTCCAATTTGCCTTTATGAACAAGGCGTTTCTTATAATGGCGATACTTGCCGTGCCAACCAGCTTGCTGTCTTGTTATTTGGTGCTCAAGGGTTGGTCGCTGATGGGTGATGCCATCAGCCATGCAGTGTTGCCGGGCATTGTTGTGGCCTATCTGCTGGGCATCCCACTGATCATCGGGGCGTTTTGTGCAGGCATGGTCTGTGCACTGGCAACCGGGTTTCTGGCAGGCAACAGTCGGGTGAAACAAGATACGGTTATGGGTATAGTATTTTCGGGCATGTTTGGTTTCGGGATCGTGCTTTATACGAAAATCAGCACCGACATGCACCTTGACCATATCTTGTTTGGCAACATGCTTGGGGTGAACACGACTGATCTTTGGACCGCAGGGTTAATCGCCGCGTTTGTGGGCCTTGTCATTATCGCCAAACGTCAGGATTTTCTATTGCACGCATTTGACCCAATTCAGGCGCAAGCCGTTGGTTTGCATGTGGGTTGGTTACACTATGGTTTGCTCACGCTAATCTCTTTGACGATCGTAGCAACGCTTTCGGCAGTCGGAATTATCTTGTCAATTGGCCTACTGATTGCCCCGGGTGCTATAGCATTTCTGCTGACCAAACGCTTCACGCTAATGCTGCCCATATCGGTTGGTGTAACATTGATATCAGGTGCATTAGGCATTTACATCAGTTTCTATATCGACAGCGCACCGGCACCCACGATTATCCTGATCATGTCGTTGATATTCATTGTAGCATTCGTCAGAACAAGCATGGTTGCACGTCGTGTAGCAGCGGTTTGACTAAATAGCCCCTGCAATTGTAGACATCTTGCCCCCTAAAAAATGAGCCAAGGAGAACTCAATGGCCCGATCCAATTTCACAAAAGAATTCAAGATTGATGCAATCAAGCAGATCACGGGTCATAGCTATTCTGTCGCTGACGTTTCCAAGCGTTTGAGCGTAAGCACACATTCACTTTATACATGGGTGTAGCGGTTTTCGTCGATTTGGCGAATACCGTGATCATCCAATTCTTTGTTTCACTCTAAGTTTTCAAAATCGAGATTACAGAATATATCTCGCAAATTCGCTATTATTTACAATTCCCCATATTCGTAATTGCAACACACAGTTTATTAGCTACGGCTAAACTTCTGGCAGTTGCCGCTGCCATTTGTGGCAGTAACATCCATTCAAGTACCCAAGCGGCACCTGAACGTTCTTGTTCATGAATAAGTGCTTGGTGCATGCCCGAAATTTGCGTCGCATTGAACTTCGCCAAAGTGACAAGCAATTCAGCCATGATCGGATTTTGTTTATGAGGCATTGCCGAAGAACTACCTCCGCCTTTCATTGTGATCTCATCGATCCCCTGTTGCGTCATCAGGCAAACATCTTGGCCCATTTTTCCAAGTGTACCCGTTACAAGCGATAACAAGCCTGCATATTCGACAACATTATCACGCGTAGCGTGCCAAGCTCTGGGTGGATTTCCAAGTCCCAGTCTTGCTGCCATATCATCGGCGATAACTTGGCCTAAATCATCCATTGATGCGCGATTCCCAACCGGGCCACCCAATTGTAACCTTTCAATCCGTGGCCTCAGCTGCGCTAGCCGAACACGGTGGTCATCAAGAGGAAGCATCCATGTAGCGATCCGGTCTGATACCGTGATTGGCAGTGCCGCCTGCATTCGCGTGCGGCCCATTAATGATCTGTCACCGAAACGTTCAGTTAAATCGACCATTGCCGCAGTGAGCTCGACCAGGCGTTGATCCAGTAAGATTGTTAACTCGCGAAGCGTTAATACAAGGGCTGTGTCTATTACATCTTGAGATGTGGCACCATGATGAACAGCCGCGGCGTTCTTTCCGGCTGCATTTCTGATTTGCGCCACAAGATTGGGAATGGGCAGGCCGTCTTGTAATGTCCCTGCTTTTAAATCGGTTAAATTCGGCTCGAATGTTTCGATCACTAACGCGGCTTGTTCTGCCATGTCACTGGGTACTTTACCTGCAATACCAAGAGCACGGCTATAGGCGGCTTCAAAGGTTAACAGATGTGATATTTGCTGCTCGGGCGACCATATCGCACTACCTTGCGCATCGGAAAAAAGCCCTCCGAGCCATGGATGATCAAAAACACTTGTCATGTCAGGCGAGCATGCAGGTTTTTAATATGCTCTGCAACCGTTTGGGGGACTTCGATACATGGCAGGTGGCCAACCCCATCAATCAATTCATAGGTTGAACCACTTATGAGGTTTGAAAGGGAATGCACCAAATCAGGTGGTGTCGCCATATCTTCAGACCCCGCGATACAGATTGTTGGTAAACGTAATTTTGCTGTACTATCGGTCAGGTTAGCATCACGGATTGCAGCACTAACCCCTGCATATCCACTGGCAGGTGTTCGGGTCAACATATTGCGGTAACCTGCAAATTCATCAGCCTGTGACATGCGAAAGCGGGTTGAAAACCAGCGCTCAAGAATAGTGTCGGCAATAGATGAAATCCCCCCTTTGTTCACTGCATCAATACGCGCATTCCATCCCTCTTCATCACCAATTTTTGCACCGGTGTTACAGAGCATCAAACCGGATACTAAATCGGGTCGTTGATTGGCAAGACCCTGCGCAATCATCCCGCCAACCGAAACGCCACAGACCAACGCGCCACTCAATCCTAGATGATCCATTAGACCGGCCACATCACTGACAAGCAAATCCATTGTGATTGTCCCATCGTCGCTTAGTCCATGCCCGCGTTTATCAATGGTAAGGATAGCGGGGTTCACATCAAGCCGTGTAATAACATTATCCCAGATACGAAAATCCGTGCCCAATGAGTTAAGAAAAACTATTGGCACACCATCTCCACCCGTTAGGTGGTAATGGAGTGTAACATCCTTGAATTTAATAAACGGCATTTAACGCCTCTTCTCTATTTTCGACTTGTTCAGAAATCCTCTTTAACACCTCTGAATTATTTTGATTGATTGACAATGGATGTGTCACGGTAGCGCAAATAATGTAATCGGAGTTCGACATAATAAGGCCTAGACGTCGAAGAATACGGTTTCTTCATCACCTTGTAGGCAAATGTCGAAATGATAATTGGTACGACCAGCGCGCGCGATCAAAGTGTCGCGCCGTTGTGTTTGCTCGATCAGGTTAAGAACGGGATCAGCTGCATTGGCCATTGCCTCGTCGCCAAAATACATGCGGGTATTAAGGCCAACATTGATCCCGCGTGCGACCAGCCATAGATTTAAATGCGGGGCCATTATTTGATTGTTTTGATTTTTCACAGCACCCGGCTTTATTGTCTCAAAAGTGAATTCTCCGGTCTCGAAATCTGAAATGACGCGGCCCCAGCCCCGGAAACCATCTTCAACATCGCCTTTACCGGGGTAGATGCCGGCAGCGTTGGCTTGCCAAACCTCGATCAGAACGTCTTTAACCGGCGCACCGGTGCCGTCACGCACCGTTCCAGTTACTTTGATCCGTGTTCCTTTTGCATTGGGGCCAATAATATCGCGACCCAATTCATTGGCGTAGATATTAAATCCCGCATCACCCGGGGCAAGCCCGATGTGGACATAAGGTCCAGCGGTTTGTGACGCAGTTTCCTTAAGATAGTTCAATGGTTGCGCCATGGTCAGTTTCCTTCCGGACGGTTCTCAAAAAAAGTCGAGCGGTGCCCGCGTAATATTATATCGAATTTATAGGCGATACTATCGAATGGGACGGTCGCATTCAGATCCAGTGCCGCCACAAGTTGGTCAATAGCGCGGCTGTCCGGTATCGTATTTACGATAGGACATTTGGCGATCAGAGGGTCACCTTCGAAATACATTTGGGTGATTAAACGTTGTGCAAAAGCAGTGCCAAAAACCGATATATGAATATGGGCGGGCCGCCAGTTATTGACCCAGTTACGCCAGGGGTAAGCACCGGGTTTGACGGTGCGAAAAGCGTAATAACCGTTTTCGTCAGTCAATGTACGCCCACAACCACCAAAATTAGGATCAATGGCCGCAAGATATGTATCCATTTTGTGACGATAGCGTCCACCTGCATTGGCTTGCCAAATCTCAACCAGTGTGTTCGGAACCGGTTGCGCATTTTCGTCCAAAACACGCCCATGAACGATAATGCGTTCGCCAATCGGATCGCCCGTTTTGGCGTAGTTGTTGATCAAATCGCTATCAATCGGATCAATGTCACATTGACCAAATGTAGGGCCTGTCAGCTCACTCTCGGATGCCTGTAATGACAACATCGCCAAACGCGGTGATCTGGTAACGCTGGTTTTATAGTCAGGCGTAAAAGCGGGGGGATGCCATTCACGGTCGCGCTGATAAAGCTCGTCGCTGGTCATACTGTGTCCCCTTCCATTTCTGCATATGTTTGCTTGGCAAGCTTGATGGCATGATTTGCAGTGGGCACGCCAGCATAAATCGCGACATGCTGAAACACCTCGATTACATCCTGCTGGCTAGCACCTGTATTGGCGGTGGCCCGGATGTGCATCGGAATTTCGTCAAAGTTCTTTGTTGCTGCCAACAGGGCCAGCGTTATCATCGAACGTTCCCGTCGTGTGATTGCGTCACTTGCCCAAACAGTTCCCCAAGCACTTTCGGTGATCAATGTTTGGAAAGACGCGTCGAACGCAGTTTTACTGGCTTCTGCCCGATCGACATGTACGTCCCCCAGAACTTCGCGGCGCACCGACATGCCTTTTGTTAGGCGGTTTTGCATCATTCTCTCCTTAATAAGGTAGGCCAACATAATTTTCGGCCATGGCCTTTTGTGCGGCATGGTTAGTGCGCAGGAATTCGATTTCAGCGATTTGCATTTTCAAATCGAATTCAGATTGATCCGGGTAACGATGCATCAGCGACGAAAACCACCAACTGAAACGCTCTGCTTTCCATACGCGGGCAAGCGCTTTCGTAGAATAGCTATCGATGCCGTCGGTAGTACCGTTTCCATAATAATCGCGTAGCCCATTAAACAGATAATGTACATCCGACGCTGCCGTATTCAGCCCTTTGGCACCTGTTGGGGGTACAATATGGGCTGCATCACCACATAAAAACAAACGGCCCCAGCGCATGGGTTCGGTCACGAATGACCGTAACGGTGCAATGGATTTCTCGATCGAGGGACCGGTGATCAATTCTTCCGCCTGCTTTGTCGGAATACGGCGTTTTAGCTCTTCCCAAAATGCCTCATCTGTCCAATCCTCGGGCTTTTCAGACAACGCGCACTGAATGTAATAACGGCTAAGGTTCTCATTGCGCATCGAACACAAGGCAAAGCCACGTTTTGACGCCGCATAGATCAGTTCGTGATGAACCGGTGGGGTTTCAGACAATATACCAAGCCAGCCAAAAGGATAGATTTTCTCATACTCGCGGCGCACGTCCAGTGGAATTGTCTGGCGGCTAACCCCGTGAAAACCGTCACAGCCTGCGACGAAATCACAATCAATCCGACGACTTTCACCGTCGACTTTATAAATCACGTGGGGTGCGTCGGTGTTTGCATTATGAATGACAACATTTTCGACATTGAAGTCTATCTTGCCACCCGTTTCTTCGTGTGCCTCATATAAATCCCGCGTCACTTCCGTCTGACCATATATCATTACAGCATGGCCTGTATGTTCGACAAAATCGATGCGGAACGTCTTTTCACCATAGGAAATGACTGTGCCACTATGGCTGTGCCCCTCTTTTTCCATCCTATCAGCGACGCCTGCCTGACGCATAAGATCAAGCATGCCGCGCTCAAGAACTCCGGCGCGAACACGGTTTAAAACATAATCCTTGGTTTTACGCTCTAGCACCACAGTGTCGATACCATGTACGTGCAGAAGCTGAGACAACAAAAGTCCCGATGGCCCTCCGCCAATGATGACAACAGCAGTGCGCATAAAACCTCATCTCATGTTCATATCTTTTATGAATGATGAATATTGATATGTAAAATGAACATTTATCTCTCATAAAAGTAAAAGCCAAGGCGTTTACAATTCCAGAAAACATTCAGACCTTACTTAAACCACATTACCGTGTTAGCCTGCACATATGCAGAGTCCTTCTGAATATGACACGTAAATATAACTTGCGGGCTATGGCGGCATTTGGCTGCGCAATTCTATTTGGTGTTGTAGGATATATTTTTTCTACAAGTTTCCTTGAAACAACAAGACACTACATTATGAATACCGAAACGGAAAACGCCCTGAATACTGAATGGGCGACGATTTTGGCTCAGGTGGATTTGACACCAAAGCGGGTAAAGCTTGTTGAGGTTACCTTTGCTGGAAAAGCCGTGCAGAAGGTGGAAATCCAGACCAAAGAAGCGATGCAGTCGCTGCCCAGCGCCAATGGCGGTTCTGAATGGCAATGCCTGACTGAAGCGCTCTATTTTGAAGCCCGTGGCGAAAGTCTGGTTGGTCAGGTCGCCGTGGCTGAAGTCATTTTAAATCGCAAAGCTAACACGCGGTTTCCAAAATCTGTTTGTGGCGTCATCAATCAGGGTGCCAAGCGTAAAAACGCTTGCCAATTTTCCTATAAATGCGATGGGCGCAAGGAAGTTTTTTCTGAACGAACGGCCTATGAAAGCGCCGGAAAACTGGCTCAGTTAATGCTTGAAGGCACAACACATGACATAACCAAAGGTGCCACATTTTATCATACCAAAGCGGTCAATCCAAGTTGGTCACGCAAGCTGAAAAAGACGGTAATTATCGGCGAGCATATATTTTTCAGTTACTAACATTATAAATGGTCACATTGGCTCATTGGCAACATGCTTATGCGCGCAACTTGACAATGAAACGAGGCCGACAATGCCGGCCTCGATAATGTAGTTTAAATCTCACCCAAGACGGCCTTTGGTTACTGCCCGTCTAAATAGGCCGGCAGCCACAAAACGATCTCTGGAAAGATAAAGATCAGAGTCAGGCCGATAAGCTGAATGACCATGAATTGCATCATTCCAAGATAGATGTCCTTAAGATCCCATTGGGGGACAACCCCCTTCAGGAAGTAGGCAGAGAGCGCCACGGGCGGACTGAGCCATGCGGTTTGCAGATTTACCGCTACAAGAATAGCAAACCATATGAGCATGTCGCTTTCTTTGGCAAAACCAAGATCAAGTTGCACGATTGTAGGCACCAATATCGGGATAATAATCAAAACAATCGGCACCCATTCAAGTGGCCAGCCAAGTAAGAAGATCAACGCCATGATTAAGATCAGCATCATTACAGGCGATAAGTTCATCGACAGCAACACTTCCGTAAGCATTTTAGGTGTTCCTAAGTTACTAAATACCGCACCAAAGAAGTTAGATGCTGCAACCAAGAACATGATCAAAACTGACAATTCCAGCGTTTTGATCAATGCATCATAAAAGCCAGCTCGCGTAAATTTGCGATATGCCATCGACAACAACATGGAGCCAAAAGCACCACATGCTGCGGCTTCTGCAGGGGTTGCCCAGCCAGCCAAGATTGAACCAAGCGCGAAAGCGATCAGAACAGTTGGCGGCACAAGCCCCATAAAGAACTCATACCAAAGGTCAGAGAAATAGAATCCGCCCGGCTTCACTTTACGCGTCCAAGTATAAACAAAGTACATGAACCCAATCCAAATCAATGGAATGAAAAACCCAGCCGTTGGGAAGATTGCCAATTTACCAGATATGCCCCATGCGATGAGCCATACAAATGCCACCAGTCCAAACATCACCGCACAGACTTCTGCAAAGTAGTAGGGCGAAGTTTCTGGTTGTTCATCTTCAGGTAGGATTGGACCCAAATTAGGGTTCAACCAACAGCGTCCAAGCGCGTACGCCAAATACAGCACGCCCAACATGACGCCCGGAACAATCGCTGCGCGGAATAGATCAGTCACTGGAATTTCTAGTACCGGGCCCATCACGATCAACATGATTGATGGTGGGATCAAAATACCAAGAGTACCACCCGCAGTAATAGTGCCAGCGGCCAATTTCACATCATATCCAGACTTGATCATTGTACGACCAGCCATAATGCCAAGGATTGTAACGGATGCCCCAACAATACCAGTTGCAGCTGCAAAAATAATGGAAACAAATAAAACGGCCACATAGAGCGCCCCACGCGTCCTGCTCATCATCAATTGTACGGCTGTGAACAAACGTTCCATCAAACCCGCTTTTTCCATCATGATACCCATGAACGTAAATAACGGAACCGCGACCAATTGATCATCCAACATCACTTGGTTGGTTTGCAGTGTTTGTAGGAAGAACGTTAGCTTAAAGTTTCCACCCCAAGCACCGAATACAAAGGCCAAGAAGATTAATGTAAATGAAATAGGGAAGCCGACGAAGATCGAAAACAACATCGCTGCCAACATGATCAAACCGATTGTTGGCTTTGAGAAGTTAAACAAACCCGTGTCACCTAACATGTCCCCCAGCGGTAAGGTTTCTGGGAAAAATATACTTACAAAGGTAAGTGCCAAGCCAACAAAGTAAACCGGTAAAAATTTGATGAACTTGTTCTCACGTTCCTTGCCCATTTGATGAAAAGCACGGAAAAGCTCTGGAAAACCTTGCAGAAACAATAAAAGCGCACCTATTGGCATAAATATGCGTGCAGGCCACAGGTAAGGCGCCCAAGTGCTATCAGAGGCACGTTCCCAGCTAGATGGGTTGAACATATCTGTACCGAACGATTTTAATCCGTATTGGTAGGACGACCAAAAGAAGAACAACATCGCTGGAAAGTAGAACGCAAGATACAATGTAGCATCCACCGTTGCTTGCGTTCGAGTAGACCAATTGCGATACAAGAAATCAGCGCGGATATGTACACCACGCATCAATCCATAACCTGCAGCACCCATAAACAAAACGCCGCCAGTCATTCTACTGATGTCGTAAGCGAAAAGCGTCGGGCCAAGGCCGAGTGATCGCGCCAGATCGCCCATATCGTTTTCAACGAAGATGGCAAAAGCCTTTCGTGACACAACTTCATAGACCATGACAAAAATCAATGGCACCATCAAAAGACAGATGATACGACCAGCCCAGTTGTTAATCACATCAATCCAAGCAGTTATTGGCCGTTGCCATGCCGTCATGTCTTCAGGGGTCTCACCTGGCTCTTCAGCCCTACGTTCGGCAATTAGCTCGTCGGTAATTTCCAGATTCTCTGGAATTTCCTCTTCGGCCATTTTGATGTCCTCCCCTTTTTTATGTGCAAGCACCCGGATAAATACAGGTGCTTGCAGATAAAGCTTAGTTACAAGAGGTGGGGGCGCGCAAGGCGTCCCCACCAAATTTTAATTATTTTACAGAATCTGCAAATGCTTTACCCAAAGCGGCGTTAGACGCTTGTGAGCCAGCCCAGTAAGGGACTGCGATAGCAGCAAAATCTTTTTGTGACTGCCAAACTTCAGCGAAAAATGCGTTTTCTGCGGAATTCTTTTCCAACGCTGCTTTCGCTGCATTCATATATGCTGGGAAGTAGTCAGCAGGTGTGTCATGCAAGATAACGCCGTGGTTTTCCGTCAAATCTTTCAATGCTTTACCGTTTTCGTAGATACGGTAAGACATAGATTTAGACAAAGAAGCGTTTGCAGCAACTTCAATGGCTTTTTGTTGCAATGGTGTCAGTGAATTGTACACATCTTTGTTCAAGTACAAGTCAGCATTCACCACAACCTGGTGCAAGCCCTGAAGGTAGTAGTGCTTCAGCACTTTTTGGAAGCCGAATACTGAGTCAGGCTTCGGGCAGCACCATTCAGCCGCGTCGATTGTACCTTTTTCCAAAGCAGGCAGGATATCACCACCACCCATAGCAACAGAGGCCACACCAATATCCTTGTATGTTTGACCTGGGATACCAGGAGGTGTGCGGAAGCGGTATTTACGGAAATCATCCATGCTGTTGATAGGCTCTTTGAACCAACCCAAAGCTTCCGGGCCAACTGGTTGCAACATGAAACCTTTAATGTTCATGCCCATTTCGTCCCATAGTTGGTCGTACAGCTCTTTCCCGCCACCAAACTGGAACCAAGACAAGAATGCGATGTTATCAATGCCAACACCGGCACCCGCAACAGGTGAACCAAACAGCATTGCTGCAGGGTGTTTACCTGACCAGTAGTGTGTCCATGCAAAGCCACCTTCAACAAGGCCACTGTCGACCGCATCAAGCGTTTCTTTCACGCCAACAACAGAACCTGCCGCCAACACTTCGATTTTCACTTCGCCGTCTGTTAGATCAAAAACGTCTTTTGCAAAGTCTTTCAACATCACCACTTCGTCGGCTTTTGCTGAAATCACTGATTGCACGCGAATGACTGTTTCCGCCCATGCGGAAGCAGCAAATGACAAGCCTACAGCGGTGATCGCCAGACCTGTCGTTACTTTCTTAAGTTTAAACATGGTTTCCTCCCATTTGTTTATGCCCTCTGTATTTTGTTACTGGATTGCGAAGGCATAAAATCCAGCTGTTGGTTATTCATTATTGCCCTTACCCCATTTCAATTCCCTCAATGAGCCCAAGCAGGGGCCCAATTCCGTGAGAGATATCAAAAAATCCGCGGTACATCATCTCACCCGCTACATAAACTAGAACCACTAGGCCCAGCCATGAAATCGAAGGATACTTTGTTAGTAAGTGCATTATCATTGTGGCGGCAAACGCCATCAAAATAATTGCAAAACCCAAACCAAACACCAGCATCTGTGTATCACCGTCTGCAATTGCCGCAACTGCCAGCACGTTATCAAGCGACATCGATACATCCGCGATCATGATGGAGAGCAACGCAGAAAATAGTGTGCGGCGCGGCGCGCCTGTATATCCTGAGTGACTATCCCCCGCTGTGGCTAACGCCAATTCGGCCTCGGCATCAACATTCACGCGTATTTCCACAAATAAGCGCCAGCAAACCCAAAACAGCAGCAACGATCCGACAAATAAAATGCCTGGAACGTCCAGAAGCTTTGTTGCAACAACGGCAAAAATAATTCGTAGAACTGCCGCAATTAACATGCCGTAGAATATAGCTTTCTTACGCAATTCCGGCGACAGACCTGCCGCGGCCATGCCAATAATCAAAGCGTTATCACCTGACAAAATAAGGTCGGCAATAATAATCTGACCATAATCTAAAAAGGTTTCGATCATGTGTGAACATCCTCTAGAATCATTGCAGAAACTTTTTCGCCAATCATAATGGCCGGTGCGTTTGTGTTACCGCTTGTGATCGTTGGCATGATAGAGCAATCCGCCACACGCAAACACGCAATTCCGTGAACGCGCAGCCGTTCATCCACAACAGCCATGGGGTCGTTACCCATTTTGCAGGTACCTGTCGGGTGATAGATTGTAACTGCGGTGTTGCGCGCCCACTCCAAGGTCGCCTCTTCATCATCAAACGCGACTTCGCGGCCCGGTTCATATTCTTCGGTGACATGGGATTTAAGCGGTTCAAACTGCGCAATCTTACGTGCAACTTGTATACCCTTGACGATTGTTTTCTGATCAAGCGGTGTTGCCAGATAATTCGGGTGGATATGTGGATGATCCAAATAGTTGGCTGATTTTAGTTTCAACTCACCCGCACTTTCTGGGCGCATTTGTAAAACTGAAGCAGTAAATGCCGAAAACTTATGTGGGCCTTCAACAGCGTTATTTGCACTGAAGGGTTGGATGTGAAACTGGATATCAGGTGTTTCAAGATGCGCTTCGGTTTTTAGAAATCCAGTACCAAGGCTTGCGGCCATTGTCATAGGGCCTGTTCTGTTTAGTGCATATTGCAGCGCAATCATGCCCTGTTTGAAATAGTTGTTCGTCTCAATGTTGATTGTAGACAGGTCTGTTTTAAAAATTGGCCGCGCTTGCAGGTGGTCCTGTAAATTTTTACCAACACCTTTCAGGTCTTTTTGAATATCTATGCCAAGTGGCTTCAAATCCTCTGCATCACCAATCCCGGACAACATCAAGATTTGAGGCGACCCGATGGCACCTGCAGAAAGGATGACCTCTTTGCGGGCATTAATTGAAATTGGATTACCTTTTCTAACAGCATCCACACCCGTGACGCGGCCTTCAGAAATATTCAGCTTACGAACCTGCGTATGTGTGATAATTTCCAGATTTTCGCGCCCACGCGCAGGTTTTAGATAGGCAACTGCAGAGCTGCACCGTTTACCTTTATCAAGAGTTAGCTGGAAATATCCGACACCTTCTTGATCCACACCATTGTAATCGGGATTGTTCTTATATCCTGCTGCCACCGCAGCATCCAACCATTTGTCTACAATATCCCGCTTAAGGGCTGTGGGGGATACGGATAACGGGCCATTTTGGCCACGCGCGTCACTCTGTGGCTCGCCTTTCCACGTTTCGGTGCGTTTAAAATAGGGTAAGACATCATCCCACGCCCATCCCGTGTTGCCCAGTTGTCGCCAGTGATCAAAATCTTGCGATTGCCCACGAACATAAAGTAGGCCGTTAATAGAGCTTGACCCACCTAATACCCTGCCACGTGGCCAGGGAATGGATCGGCCATTTATACCATCATCTGCATCTGTTTTATATTGCCAGTCAGTGTTCGGATTCCCCATGGTTTTAAAATAACCAACAGGAATGTGGATCCATGGATTTGAGTCTTTTCCGCCTGCTTCCAACAATGCCACGCTGAAGCGGCCGTTTTCCGACAAACGGTTCGCAATTGCGCATCCGGCAGAGCCAGCGCCAACGACAACAAAGTCAAAATCCAACAAGTTCCCCTTATATATCAAAAATTGAGACTTTTAGTCTCGTTTTTGGTAGATAATTCGACTATAAGTAGGAAAAATCGATTCGTGCAACAAGAAGTTGGCTCTTTATGGAAGAAAACCGAATACCCACAAACCTACGCACCCTTTTGATTTTAGAAGTCATAGGCAGAAGTGACAGCGCGATGACGCCTACCGAGATCAACAATCAGATCGGTTTGCCCAAGCAAACAGTTCACAGATTAGTTGCCACTTTGGAGAAAGAAGGATTCCTCATAAAAGAGGCTGATGGGAAACGCTACAGACCGGCACGCAGGCTCCGTCTTTTGGGGGCCGGATTATTACATGCATCTCGGTTTCACATCACCCGGCATCAAGTTTTACAAGACATTGCCACTCAAGTTAAAGAAGCTGTAAATTTTGTTGTGCCCGAAGAAACGGGTATGCACTATTTGGACAGGATAGATACAAACTGGCCGTTTCGTATCCAGTTGCCGGTTGGCACAAATGTTCCATATCACTGCACAGCAAGCGGAAAAACATTTATGGCAAGCCTATCCAAATCTGCACGCACAAAGTTTGTGGCCGGTCTGCAGCTGGAAAAACGCACAGAGAAAACACATATAACCCCGGAAACCTTACTGGCTGATTTAGCAATCTGTGCAAAACGTGGTTATGCATTGGATAACGAAGAATTCATGGAAGGTATGCTTGCAATAGCGGTACCCGTAACAGATCGTTTTGGTCGCTATGTGGCCGCTCTTGCATTTCACGGCCCCAGCCAAAGATTGTCCATTGATATTCTGGAAGCCGACAAGGGCATCTTACTAAACGGGGCGGAGAAATTGAAAGCATCACTATTCACTTAAGATTTTGCTGGCTACATTACCCCCTACTCATTCCGTCAATGCAATAATTAGGCAAAATACCCTAAAGCGGTACCCGGGCAAGTGACGACCTTAGAACAACTTCCGTTTTAAATTCCAGACTTGAAACGGTATTATCATTCGACAATTTAGACAGTAATATCCGCGCTGCTGCTTTCCCCATTTCGATTTGCGGAACACGTACGGTTGTCAAAGCAGGATCAACGACAGATGCAAGCCCTATATCATCAAAACCGGTGATCGATATTTGCTGTGGGACGCTTATTCCACGCTCTCGCGCTCTGGTTATGGCACCGGCCGCCAGAACATCATTGCCGCAAATAATAACCGATGGAACCTCGGGGCCTTCCATGATTTCATCAAAGGCATTAGCACTTTCAGCCAACATGTAAGGTGATTCAACTATACGCAGCAACCTTGCACCATGACCATAAACCTTGATGGCATTTTTGACACCTGCTATCCGGTTTTTCGCGCGATCATTATCCTTTGATATACCTGCGATCATCGCAATATTCCGATGGCCGTATCCAAGAACACATGTTGCTATCTCAAATGCCGCCTTTTGGTTGTCAAATCCAACAAAAAGCTGGGCAGGATCATCCTTATAGCACCAGGATATTACATATGGAACACCGCGAAGGGCCAAAAAGTCGGTGGTTTTCTTGGGCCGATCCGTCCCGATAAGCAGTAATCCATCGGCACCATGGGCCATCAGAGAACGGATTTGGGTGTATTCAGCCTCTGTACTATAACCCGTGCTGGCAACAAGCATTGTCACACCGGCGTCTGACAACTCCTCTTGAAAAGCCTGAATCCCATTGGCAAACATAGCATTTGACATAGATGGAATAACTGCGCCGATCGTATTTGTACGGTTCGAAGCAAGAGCGCGCCCTCCGAAATGAGGTGTATACCCAAGAGCTTCAATCGCTTTTTGAATACGCTCATGCGTTGCTTTGGCGACTTTATTGGGCATGTTGATCGAGCGGGATATCGTAGCCGTAGACACACGCGCCACACGTGCCACATCTTCCAGTGTCGGAGCGTCTTTCATTGTCATTCGTTCCATTCCACGTTTTCATGCTGTTACAAATTCAACCAACATTCGATTAATCTTAATAAGACTTTCGTAAAATGTAAACGCTTGCATAAATTATGCAAGCGTTTACATTTATACCTGTGAATTAAGATTCGTTTGGTAAAAAACTGGATACTTCCATCTTTCCGCGACCAGATATCTACAAATAGGACCTACTAAAATGGCTAGAAAATATCTTAAAAAAGCTCAAAAAACGGCAATGACCGACGCAAGTGATGTGCGTGAAACTGTTCAGAATATTCTGACTGATATCGAAGCTGGTGGCGATGAGGCAGCATTAAAATATGCTGAAAAATTTGATCAGTATCAGGGTAGCATACTGTTGAACCAAGATGAAATTGCGGCGGCCTCGGCACTTGTATCACAAAAGCTCAAGGACGATATAGCCTATGCACATGATAACGTACGCCGTTTTGCTGAAACTCAAAAACAGACCATGCAAGATGTCGAATTAGAGGTCGTACCCGGCTTGATCGCAGGTCAAAAAGCTATTCCGTGCCGGGCCGCGGGCTGTTATGTTCCGGGCGGGCGTTATAGCCATGTTGCCAGTGCAATCATGACTGTTACAACGGCAAAAGTTGCGGGTTGCCAACATATCACTGCCTGTTCGCCACCACGAATTGGTGAAGGGGTTGCACCTGCAATCATCTATGCGGCAAATCTTTGTGGGGCAGACAAAATCCTGTCTATGGGTGGTGTTCAGGGCGTTGCATCCATGGCTTTTGGTCTGTTTGGGCTACCCAAGGCCGATATTTTAGTCGGACCCGGTAACCAGTTTGTAGCCGAGGCCAAACGCATTCTGTTTGGTCGCGTCGGCATCGACATGATCGCAGGCCCAACAGACAGCCTGATACTGGCCGATCATACCGCCGATCCGTTTATCGTCGCAACAGATCTCGTAGGCCAAGCCGAACATGGCTATAACTCTCCTGTTTGGCTGGTTACGGACAATCAGGCATTGGCCGAAAAGGTTATGGAAATCGTCCCTGGGCTTATTGACGATCTACCCGAGTTGAACCGCATGAACGCAGAAGCTGCATGGCGCGATTATGCCGAGGTTATCGTTTGCGATGACCGCGAAGAAATGGCGGCAACATCGGATGATTACGCACCAGAACACCTTTCTGTACAGGCCGAAGATTTGCCTTGGTGGTTGGAACGCCTGCAATGTTACGGTTCACTGTTTTTAGGCGAAGAAACCACCGTGGCCTTTGGCGACAAAGCGTCAGGGACAAACCACGTTCTGCCAACATCGAAATCCGCCAGATACACAGGTGGACTTTCAGTACATAAATACATGAAGATCGTTACATGGCAAAAATCCACGCGGGCAGGATCAAAACCCGTGGCTGAAGCCACTGCGCGAATTTCACGACTGGAAGGGATGGAGGGTCACGCCCGTACGGCTGACGCGCGGTTACGCAAATACTTCCCTGAAGAATCTTTTGACTTAGCAGGAAACTCATAACCAGTGGAATTAGAACTGTTCGATATGCACGGAAAGGTGGCTTGCGTCACCGGGGCCAGCAGCGGCCTTGGTCGTTCTGCCGCCACGCTTTTAGCCAAAGCCGGTGCGAAGGTTGTGGGTGTTGCACGCCGATCAGATCAATTGGAACGTTGGCAGGAAGAGGCCGGTGGCAACACAGCCGTCGTTATTGCCGACCTCAGCGATCGTTCCAGCCTGAAGACCACTGCAAATGCCGTGGAAGCACAATTCGGGCCGCCGGATATTTTGATCAATGCGGCAGGCATCAATACGCGCGAGCACGCTGATGCGGTAAGTGACGAAGGCTGGGACATGACAATGAACCTGAACCTGGCAGCCCCGTTCTTTCTGGCCCAAGCCTTTGTTCCGGCAATGAAAGCCAAACATTGGGGGCGGATCGTGAACTTTGCGTCTCTGCAATCGCGCAGAGCCTTTGAAAACGGCATCAGTTACGGGGCCTCAAAGGGGGCTGTGGAACAAATGACCCGCGCCATGGCCGAGGCTTGGTCAGGGCATGGCATCACCGCTAACGCCCTAGCCCCCGGCTTCTTTCGCACCGAGCTAACGGGGCCCGTGTTTAACAATCCGGTTCTGGCAGAGCGCAATGCCGCGCAAACCTGCATCGGTCGCAATGGCGAGCCAAGCGATCTGGACGGCCCATTGATGTTCTTTTGCACAGATGCCTCGGCCTATGTCACAGGGCAAGTTCTGTTTGTTGATGGAGGCTATACCGCAAAATGAAAGCGCTGGTTTATACGGGTGTTGAAACACTGGAGTACCGCGACGTGCCGCAACCTGCACCGGGTGCGGGTGAAGCGTTGATCCGGGTTATGGCCTCGGGTATTTGCGGCTCTGATATGCATGCTTACATGGGCCATGACGACCGTCGCCCTGCCCCTTTGATACTGGGCCATGAGGCCGCCGGTGTTGTCGTGGGTGGCCCCGATGATGGCCGCCGTGTGACACTTAATCCGCTGGTGACATGTAATAATTGCCCGGCTTGTACGTCCGGGCGCACAAATCTTTGCGCAAAACGTCAAATCATCTCGATGCCACCACGTGAAGGCGCATTTGCGGATTTTGTCACCATGCCGCGCAGCAATTTGATAACTGTACCCGACACAACCAGTCTAAGTCACGCAGCCCTGACCGAGCCGATGGCATGCGGCTGGCATGGGTCAAGGCTTGCCAATGCCGCGTTAAATCTTCCAATGGGTGACATGTGTTGCCTTGTTATTGGCGGTGGGGCCATTGGTGTTGGTGCTGCCCTGTCACTGGCTGCACAGAAAGCGACAAATATAACTGTGATCGAGCCCAATGACATACGGCGCGAATGCTTACAAAACGTATCGGGTTTCATTACCTGCGATCCAACGGATAGCATTGTACCACAATATAGTAGTGTCGATATTGTCATCGATGCAGTGGGTTTTGCCGCCACCCGCAAAACCGCTTGTGCTTATGTCCGGCCGGGGGGCGTGATTGTGCATATAGGGCTAGGTGAGGCCACTGGAGGGTTGGATATACGGCGCATGACGTTGCAAGAGATCCAGTTCATCGGCACCTATACCTATACCGCAGCAGACTTCATAGCGACGGCTGATGCTATTTTTTCAGGTCAACTCGGACCGCTCAACTGGATTGAAAGCCGGCCATTGGCTGACGGACAAGGAGCTTTTAGAGATATCCGTTCAAACCGGGTTGCAGCCCCCAAGATCATTCTTATACCGGAACACACATAATCATAGTCGCCCCTAGACTCTAAGGCTATTGGGGATCAAGATCAGCGACTTAAAGCCACATAATAAAGGAACGACCATGTACCAAAAAATTATCGTATCACTTGCTCTGGACCACGGTATTGGGCAAAAGGCCATTGAAGCGGCGTTGCAACTTAGGTCAGTGGGCGGTGAAATCATCGCCGTGCACGTTCATGAGCCCCTGCAAGGGTCTATAGCAGGCTCATATATGCCCGAAGACGCGGCCCAGATCGCTGTTAAAAACGCCAAAGAGCAGTTGGCCGAACGGTTGACCGGGACACCTGATATCAAGGCGGTTCTGATTAAAGGCCATTCTGGTCGCGCGATCACAAACTACGCCGAAGAGATAGGTGCGGATTGTATTATTGTGGGTTCCCACAAACCGGGCCTTGCCGATTATTTTCTGGGATCAACAGCTGCACGCGTTGTTCGCCATGCACCTTGCTCCGTTCATGTTCTTCGGTAATCGGATAGCAAAAACCTCTGAATGCTATCAATATTGATACGCACCAAAAGTAAAAGACATACGTACTCATGAAGGAGAAACAAAACGTGTCAATAAACACAAAAATCGTCGACGATTTCGTCGCAAACGGTGTGAATTTCATAACGACCGTACCTTGCAAACAACTGGCAGGTGTCATCGACGAAATTGAAGCCCGTGAAGAAATTTACCACATCCCTTCAAACAAAGAGGATGAGGGCATCGGGCTTTGCGCGGGGGCTTTTATGGGCGGCAAACGTCCGGCTATCATCATGCAAAACACCGCTATAGGCGTGACCGTCAACACGTTGGTCACATTGACCCAATTTTACCGGATGCCGTTACCGATGTTGATTTCTTATCGGGGCGAACTGGGCGAACCGGTTGCTTGTCAGGTGGAAATGGCAGTTCACACAAAAGCGTTGCTGAACCAACTTCATATTCCCACCTATCACTTTCACAAGGATAGCGATGCGGATGAACTGGACGCAATCCTGAAACACACATTCATGTGCAATAAACCGGTCGCAATTCTGACTGATGCATCATTCTGGAAAGGTTACTGATTATGATCCGTTCTGAAATCCTGCGCGACATCGCGCCTGTAATTCGCGACCAACTTGTTGTCTGCAACATTGGTCTTCCAAGCCAAGAGCTTCATATGATCGACGATCAATCAAGTAACTTCTATATGCTGGGGACAATGGGCCTGTCTTCCTCCATCGGTCTTGGCGTTGCTTTGGCACAAGATAAGAAGGTTATTTCAATCGACGGCGACGGCTCGGTCCTAACCAACTTTGGCACATTGCCGACTATCGCCAATAACGTAGCTGACAATTATATCCTGCTGATCATCGACAATGGCAGCTATGGCTCTACCGGTGATCAGCCGACTTATGCGGGTATGAAAACTTCGCTTACTGCTGTGGCCAAGGCCTGTGGTTGTGAAAACGTTGTTGAATGTCAGGCCAAGGACACCAAACAGGCCCTGACCGATGCGCTTGCCGGCGACAAGATGACCATAATCGTGGCTAAATGCGAAAGCGGTAATATCAAGGTTCCGGTTATCACCATGGACCCTGTTGTGATCCGTGATAGGTTCATGAAACAGGTTCAAGCCTAAGATTTTGGGGGCCGCGCTGTGATTGCGGCCCCACTCAAGGAATAAAAATGCCCTGTGCGCGTAAAATACAATCCAGCGAAGATGCCCGCCTATTGGCAAAAAAGCGTCTGCCATGGATGGTGTTTGATTATATCGACGGTGCAGCAGGTATTGGCCACGGTGAAGCATTGAACCGTACCGCCTTGCGCGATTTACAGTTGCAGCCACGAATATTAACAAATGTCAAAACCCGTAATTTAGGCGTGCGCGTCTTTGACCATGACGGTAAAGTTCCGTTCGGGATCAGCCCGATGGGTATGTGTAACCTGTCAACACCTGGGGCAGATCTGATGCTGGCCCGGATCGCTGCGAAAAACTGCGTGCCAGTGGGCGTGTCAACCGTCGCCTCAACATCACTTGAAACCATGATCGAGGTTGCTGAAGGCCACGCATGGTTCCAGCTATATTTCAGCGGCGACGGCAGCACAGCCAAACGACTGGTTGCACGGGCAAAAGCCGCAGGGTACCGCACTTTAGTGTTAACGCTTGATGTGCCCGAGGTCGGACGCCGCCCGCGCGAATTGCGCCACGGATTCAAAATGCCATTCAAAATCGGCCCCAGCCAGTTTGTGGATTTCGCGCTGCACCCACGCTGGTCACTGTCAGCACTCTTCAGGGGGCGTCCGGAAATGGCCAATTTCAGCGAGCCTGGCAATGAATTTGATCGCACCGAAAGCCGTGCTGCAGCTGATTGGTCTTACTTGGAAAGCCTGCGCGCCGAATGGCCCGGCAATTTGGTGGTCAAAGGTGTGTTAAGCGTAGAAGATGCTACCCGTCTTAAGGCGGTGGGTGTTGACGCCATTCAAGTATCCAACCACGGCGGCAGGCAGTTGGACAGCGCCCCGCCACCCATTCTGATGCTTGAAAAAATCCGTGCGGCTGTCGGCAAAGACTACCCATTATTCTACGATTCAGGCCTACGTTCAGGCGAAGATATCGTCAAAGCCTACGCAATGGGGGCTGATTTCGTGTTCTTCGGTCGCCCGCTTCTATATGCCATGGCCGCAATGTCAGAGCCCGGGCTTAAGCAACTTTGGAACGTCTATTCAGAGGAAACCAGCCTTACTTTGGCACAGCTTGGCAAAACCGCGATGCGGTCACTTTCAGAAAGCCTTGTTTCCACAACCTAGACACAGCAGGAATGCATCATCATGCTTTAGTTTTGCGGGAAATGATCGCGGGTTTTGTTGGCGAATGCGACAAGAGATAACATCACCGGCACCTCGACCAGCACCCCGACAACCGTTGCAAGGGCGGCTCCTGAATTCAGCCCGAACAGGCTGATGGCAACAGCCACGGCAAGTTCAAAGAAGTTCGATGTCCCTATCATCGCGCAAGGGGCGGCTATTCTGAACGGTACTCGCATGGCCCATGCGGCTGCATATGCCACAGCAAAAATACCGTAAGATTGCAGCAAAAGCGGTATGGCGATCAACACGATCAGAAACGGTTGCGCTAAGATCACGCCGCCTTGAAAGCCAAACAGCAACATAACCATCGTTAAAAGGCCGATTATCGAGAACGGTTTTAATTTTGCGGTAAAGCCTGAAACGGCCTCGGTATTGTTTTTGCGCCCTAATAAAAGTTTTCGTGTGGCAATCCCCACGATCAGCGGCACCACGATATAAAGCACGACAGACAGGACCAGCGTATCCCATGGCACCGGAATATTGGTCACGCCAAGAAGCAAAGCCACAATCGGGGCATAGGCAAAGATCATGATCACATCATTCACACTGACCTGAACAAGGGTGTAATTTGCATCGCCCCGTGTCAGCTGTGACCAGACAAATACCATCGCAGTACAGGGAGCCGCCCCCAAAAGGATAAGCCCGGCTATATAGGCATCTGCATCACTTGCAGACATCATCCCCGCATAAATATATTTGAAAAACACAATCCCAAGAAGCGCCATAGTAAAGGGTTTTATCAACCAATTAACCACAAGCGTGATCATCAAGCCTTTGGGCTGATCTGCAACATGGGTAATGCTGCCAAAATCAACCGAGATCATCATAGGATAAACCATAGCCCAGATAAGAATGGCAACGACCAGATTGACATGGGCATATTCAATTGCAGCAAGTAACGCAAAAAGCTCGGGATACAACTGACCCGCGAGGATGCCAATAAAAATAGCAAGGGCGACCCATACAGAAAGCCATTTCTCAAAAATGCCGATGGATGGTGTATCCTGTGTTATATCAGTCATTTACTTATCCTATATCTTGTTGATTTCATCGACCCGCGCCTGCAACGATACCCTGTCGAGCGTATCAAACGGCAAAGCGGCAAAGGCCCGTATCCGGTTGTGTAATTGTTCGTAAGCTTGCAGAAAGGCTCGCTGCTTTTCTGCGTCTGTGCCTGTGGCCTTGACCGGGTCAGGCAAGCCCCAATGGGCGCTGATGGGTTGGCCCGGCCAAAACGGGCATTCCTCGTTTGCCGCCTGATCACAAACGGTAAAGACGAAATCTATTTCAGGCGCATCAGGCGCTTGAAATTCCGCAATGCTTTTGGCGCGCAGCAGATCCGTGTCGTGCTCCTTGGATTGCAGCAGTGCAATGGCAAACGGGTTCAGCACGCTTCCCGCATGTGTGCCTGCGGAATAGGCTTCGAAACGATCCCCTGCTTCGCGGCGCAACAGGGCCTCGGCAAAGATTGATCGGGTGGAATTTCCTGTGCAGATAAAAAGGGCATTGCGTTTTTGCTTTGGATTACTGTTCGTTTCACTCGCGGATACTTCAGAGAGCGGCCAGCACATCTCACCACGACCGCGACAACAATCACGAAACATATAGTCCATTACTTGCTCAACAGCGGTAATTTCGGCGCAATAGCGCAACGATGTGCCGTGGCGGGTCTGCGTGATCAACCCAACCCGTTTAAGAGCCGCAAGATAGACTGATAATGTACTGGGCTTAATATCCAATGCTGCCGCCAACTCACCCGCCGGAACAGCATCGGGGTACCGGCGCACAAGCAGGCGAAAGACCGCCATTCGCTGGGCGTGACCTAAGGTAGTCAGGCGATCAAGAACCATTATTTCCATATTTCATGAATAACAGTATATTAGACTGGATCAATATATTTCTCAGGGGCAATCCGCCCTAAGCAAAAAATATTACTGCCCTTTTATAAAAATGTACCCTTACCCGCCGACCATATAAGGCATCAGGACAAGCTCACTGTCGTCATTGATCTTGGTAAACCAGGCATCGCGGTAAATTTTACCGTCAAGCGCGAACGATACCCCGCGCTTGATTTGTGGCTCAAGCCCGGGGTAATCCACGACCAGTTGGTCGAGTATTTGTTTAAATGTGCCGGGGTCGGCCTCGACCTCGGCCTTGCCATCTGTGGCGGTTCTTAAAGAGCCCCAAATCGCGACTTTGACCATGACTAGCCCTTTGCGGACAATGCTTTAAGCACTCTTGGCGGCGACATCGGAAGTTCAGACATCCGCAAACCCGTTGCACGTGATACAGCATTGGATATCGCTGCAAGCGGTGGCACAATCGGGGTTTCCCCAACACCGCGCACACCGTAAGGGTGACCGGGGTTCGGGATTTCCAATATGACCGTGTCGATGTTGGGCAAGTCAGAGGCCACGGGGATCCGGTAATCCAGCAGACCGGGATTTTGCAACCGCCCGTCTTCACCGTAAATATATTCCTCGTTCAAGGCCCATCCGATACCTTGCACCGCACCGCCCTGCATCTGTCCTTCGACATAATCGGGGTGGATCGCTTTGCCTGCATCTTGGAACACCGTATAGCGCAACACTTCGGTCGCACCGGTTTCAGGGTCAACTTCCACATCTACCAGATGCACACCGAAACTAACACCCGCACCGTCCGCATTCACCTCATGGTGGCCTGCAATCGGCCCGCCTGTTTCCGCAGATATTGCCGCAATCTCCTCAAGCGACATTGGGTCAAACGTGCCGGCATTGGGCCCGGACGGTTTCGCATAACCATCTTCCCAATAGACTGCGTCTTCATCAATATCCCAGATTTTCGCAACCCGTGCGCACATCTTTTGTTTTGCATCACGCGCGGCCTTAATCGTCGCCAGACCAACCGCAAAGGTCACACGGCTACCATCGGTGATATCATTATGCCCTATCGAATTGGTGTCTGCCACAATCGTGCGTACCTTCTCGTAAGGAATACCAAGCTCTTCCGCCGCCATCAAACTGATAGATGCACGTGACCCGCCAATATCGGGATTACCTTCTGTAATCCCCACCGTGCCGTCAAAGTTCACGTTCAAAGACACGCAAGTATTGCCACCAAAGTTAAACCAAAAGCCGCAAGACAGCCCACGACCCTGATTAGGGCCAAGCGGGGCGGTATAATGTGGATGCGCTACAGCCGCTTCCAGCGTGGCTTTCAATCCGATGTCGTCAAACGTCGGCCCGTATGACGATTTCGTGCCTTTTTGCGCGGCATTTTTCAGCCGCACGTCCAACGGATCAAGCCCAAGTTCCTGACACAGCTCGTCAACCACGCTTTCAACCGCATAAATCGCCATAGGTGCACCGGGGGCGCGGTACGCAGCCTCTTTCGGGCGGTTGGTCAGCACGCTCCAGCCAATTGTTTGCACAGCGTCCAGATCATACGCGGCAAAAGCACTTTGCGCACCGAACTGAACTGTACCACATGGAAACGCCCCGCCCTGATAGCGAAAAGTTGCATGCGCGGCTGTGATCCGACCGTCCTTGGTCATGCCGATTTTAACGTCCGAAGACGACGATACTGTCGGGCCGGATGCGCGGAACACCTCTTCGCGGCTCATCACGATCTTAACCGGACGCCCCGATTTGCGCGACAGCGCCAGTGCAACAGGCTCGATAAACACCGTTGTTTTGCCACCAAAACCACCCCCGATTTCCGATGCCGTCACCCGCAGCTGACTGGCCTCGATTTCCAGAATGTCGGCACAAAGCTCGCGGACAAAAAACTGCCCTTGGGTACAACACCACAATTCACCTTTGCCATCGGAATTCATTGACGCAAGACAAGCGTGTGGCTCGATATATCCCTGATGGGTTGCTGCCGTCTTAAAGCTGCGTTCAACGATCTTGTCCGCCTTGTCAAAGCCTGCGTCCATATCACCGTGACCAAATTCAAAATGATATGTCACGTTTTCAGACAGACCTGCAGGCAGATCATCCATGGCCCGCCCCGCTTGCACAATTGGTGCATCCGGGCGCATAGCCGCATCCACATCCGTGACATGCGGCAAAGCTTCATAGTCCACCTTGATCAGTTTCAACGCCTTTTTAGCAATCGCCGCACTGGTCGCAGCCACGGCTGCCACCGCGTGCCCGTCATAAAGCACCTTTTCACGTGCCATACAGTTGTCTTGCACATCAAGCACCGAACTGTCGTCAGGCAGACCAAAATCTTTTGACGTAATGATCGCCTTAACACCGCTTAGCGCTTCTGCCGCAGATGTATCGATTGACTTGATCAAAGCATGCGCATGCGGGCTGCGTAAAATATGACCAAACAGCATGCCGGGCGCGGTTGCATCCGCACCGTACAGGGCACGGCCCGTTACTTTGTCAATCCCGTCAGGGCGCGCTGGTCTTGTGCCGATAACTTTAAAAACTCGTTTTTTGTTAGCGTCTAATGGCATTTTACGCACCTCTCATTTCAGCAGCAGCAGATTGAACCGCTTTGATAATTTTGTCATAACCCGTGCAGCGGCACAGATTGCCTGCCAGCCAGTAACGTATTTCAGTATCTGTCGGGTTCGGGTTCTTTTCCAGCAACGCTTTCGCTGCCACAAGGATGCCCGGTGTGCAAACCCCGCATTGCAAGGCAGCGCCATCGATAAAATGCTGCTGCAGCGGGTGCAAGGTCTCGCCCTGCGCCATGCCTTCAATGGTTTCAACTGCGGCCCCGTCGGCCTCGGCGCCCAGCACAAGACACGAACACACAAGCCGTCCGTTCACTGTCACACTGCAAGCGCCGCAATCGCCCGAACCGCAACCCTCTTTCGACCCGGTCAGCCCGAGGCGGTCGCGCAATACGTCCAGAAGCGACTCGTCAGGAGCACAGATAAATTCTGTCGGATCACCGTTTATTGTGGTCGATACGTGGATATTTTTCATGCGTTTTCTCCGGCCCGTTTATAGGCAATCAGGGCTGCGCGTTTTGCTAACACGCCAGCAGTTTGGGTGCGGAACGCAATGG
>JAJFHY010000189.1 GCA_021775375.1 Amylibacter sp.
GTAAGGCACTGTAATTACAACTGCATTACGAGCGAAAACCCTTAATTCTCTCTTAAATTGCAGTATTTCCCTGTTGTTTCCCTGTTTAACAGGGAAAAATGCCCGAGACTGGATAGCTCCAGACTGCGCACATCACCACCACATCTAACACATTGATATTACACATTATTTTAACGAATCCAGCCCACATTTCAGGACGTTAAGGAGGTATAATATTACCCCAGACTCGAAACATGCAATGATATGGCCAGAATCTATCAAAAGTCTGGGAATGGCTTTTGCACGGTCGCCGTTTGCCGTCGCCACATTTGCTCTAGATCTAGAAAATGGATATCATCTTCAACGCACGAAACTGGTTATCCAACTTAGCTAAGGCAATGTACGATTAGCACAGCAACAAATGACGAAGTGATGGTATGAAACCTACCCGCCTCACCACCACATCTAACACATTGATATTACACATTATTTTAACGATTCCAGCCCACATTTCAGGACGTTAAGAAGGTATAATATTACCCCAGACTCGAAACATGCAGTGATATGGCCAAAATCTTCTAAAAGTCTGGAAACGCCTTTTGCACGGTCGCCGTTTGCAGGGTCGTGATGCACTGTTAATGGTAATTTCGAGGTTTTTGAAACGACTCCGGGGCCTTAAAGAGGGCGGAACATCTCGCGTTGATCATGCCAGATGGTAGGAAAAGCATGACGCAACAACCACTCGGTTGTCAGACCTAACGGTTGGCTGCCTTCATAAACGTCGCGAATGACTTCCGGTGCCAGAAAAGCCAGTTCGATCAGTTTTTGGATACGGTCATTGGACACACCTTCTACTTTGGATATCTCCGCATAAGTATGACCAGACCGAACTAATGCAAAGTAGCGATTCGCCCTGGCGATATTCTTGAACAGGACCTCATCGCGATGTGCTGCTGAGCCAGCCAGAATCAGTTTGGTTTCTACACCCCGCTTGCGATGCTGGAATTCCGAGTTGAACACCAGGAGGTCGCGGTTGATGCGATCAGAGGGCGCACCCAAATGTTCAGCGATGGCTGTTGCACAAATGGCAATCGTGATCTTGCCTGGCGAGATATCAACGCGGTCAATAAGAGTATAGGTATCTGGACCTCGCACAGCAGAATTTTGATCAGATTGCGACAAACGTTCGCTGAACATGGCAAGTTCCTCAGTTGTTGCGTCCAGCATAATATTAGCCACGATTTCAGGTCGTTTCAGATACGCTTTGGTAAGCTTAGTAACCGCAGCTTCAAGCTCTGGTCCTGGCAGTCGCCATCCGCCCGGGTCTTTCTTTTCCGAACCGCGGATTAAACGGTGAGAAACATAATACCGAAGCCTGCGGCCCTTAGCAGTTTTGGTATGGCTGGGCGTTAGCCTGTCACCTGTTTCGTCAAATACTTTGCCGATGAGCAAGGACACCTGCTTCTTATTGCGTTCATCAGTTTGCCTTTTCCCTGCGCGCGGCTTGACTGCACCTGCCTTCAACTGTTCCTGCAATTGACCCCAGACATCAGGCTCAATGATTGCTTCGTGCTGCCCGGGATAGACCTCTGCATGATGTCGAATCCTGCCTGCATAGATCGGGTTGGTCAGGATATGGTAGATGTGACCGAAGCTGAAGCATGTGCCGCCTTTTATCCGACCTGAGGATAATGTTCGCACCGCTGTCCTCAAACCCAATTTATCAACCTTGTCCTTGGTTATTCGGATATTCCCATGCTGGTGATAAAGATCATAGATAGTTCGGATAACCTGCGCACTTGGTTCACTAATCTTCAGTGTTCGTCCATCGGGTTCATATCCCAGGGGTACATTGCCTCCCATCCAAAGACCCTTCTTCTTGGAGGCCGCAATCTTATCCCTGATACGCTCGGCAGTGACTTCGCGTTCGAACTGGGCAAATGACAGGAGCATATGCAGTGTCAGGCGCCCCATGCTGGTTGCTGTATTGAAGGATTGCGTGACAGATACAAAAGACGCGCCTGCATCATCAAGAACATCAACGATCTTGGCGAAATCTGCGAGAGACCTCGTCAGGCGGTCAATCTTGTAAACGATGACTTGATCGACCTTCCCTGATCTGATGTCAGCAAGCAGGTGTTGCAAACCAGGCCGTTCTAATGTTCCGCCTGACAGACCACCATCATCATAAGCTCCCGGCACCAATACCCAGCCTTCATTCTTCTGGCTCACAATATAAGCCGCACAAGCTTCCCGTTGGGCATCCAGTGAATTAAAGTCCTGCTCCAAACCATCCTCTGATGACTTGCGTGTATATATGGCGCAACGGATCTTCTTCATATGCGGGCGCCCACCTTGCCTGTTAGGCCAAAGAACCGTGGCCCCGACCAGTTTGTACCAGTAATATGAAGGGCTATTGCGGACAGTGATTTAAAATACTGGCCTGCAAATAGATAACCGTCCTTCTTCACTTCAACGCTGTAACGTCGCCCGTTCCATTCGCGAATCAATTGCGTTCCTGGCTTTACAGTCATGGAAGTTTGAATGTTTGGAGGTTTGCCATCTGCACTAGCGTTCAGTGCCCGCTTCAAAGTAGGGGAAAGCCCACCAAACCTACGGCACTGCGCATCCCAGATCAGCGCTTTACGCATAAACATCATAGATATGTGACGTGGCGAAGGCACCCCAAAAGCATCATTCCAGGCGATACGAAGGCCAATACGATCCAAGTCATTCAATTCCAGCACTCGCACATGAATGTTCGCGTCACCAGACATCAGGAACCCTGCCCCTCAGACAGGCTTGTGATGCGGTAGCGTGTAAGTTTACTGTTTCGCGCCTTCGCAGACGTAATCACATAACCTGATTTGCGTAATTTGCTCAAGGCCGCACGCGTTGTATGTGGTAGCCAGTCCAACTTCTTACTGAGACTGCCTATATCAGCTCCGCGATCTTTGCTCAGAAAGTTGATCAGCCTTGCCTTCTTGGTCAACTTGGGGCGATGCGGTACCCGTGCTTTTTTGCCAGATTTTGCGGGTTCTGTCGTCAATCCCAGTGTCTTTTTATTTGATATGTTTGTCATGATGTTCTCCTTAATCATAGAGCAAGGCCAGCTAGGCCTGCTACTGATCAAAGCCCGGGATGTTCGGGCGAAGGAGGCGACACATTCAAGTGTGTCGCTGGCGTCAGTACCGCTCGTTGAGCCACTGAAGTCCAGTCATGTTTGCGCTTCGTGATAATTGGGTAACTATGGGCGGGAAGCATGCGTAATTGGGCTGACCCTACACTTTGGTCGAGCTCCCAGTAAGCTCACAGAATAACTGTGAACAAGGGAGACTTAGAATGGAATACTATGTTGGACTAGATGTGTCGTTGCGATCATGTGCGCTTTGCATTGTC
>JAJFHY010000190.1 GCA_021775375.1 Amylibacter sp.
GAGATGGTGCCCTATTGGATGATTGTGCTGATTTACTTCGGGTTTGATGTGTTTTTGATGAAGCCACTTGGTGTCTGGACAGCCTGCATTTTAGTTGCAACGGAAGTGTTGCGCGCTAACAGGGATGCGTTTCGTGAAAACCTGTTTCTTTATGAATGGTTCTACGCCTCATTGATTTTCTTTCTTGCGCTCATGGGGAACCGAATGATCTTATCTATCTCATTAGTACCCACACCACCTATGTTGACGTTGTTCTGGGAGTTTATATTCACAGTCATGATTTACCCGGTAATCATATTTATCATCACATATATTCTGCGCATTCAAAAACCCGCATTAGGTGCGTTTGGCTTTAAAGGTCAAAAACTATGAGGCGGCCACGGGAAGAAAAAAAAAGAAGCAAGAAACTGTCGCGCCGCGCACTTATTTTGATCGGTGGGCAGGCCGCGTTCATGGGCCTTCTCGGGTTTCGGATGCGCCAGTTGGGTGTTAACCAATCAGATAAATTCAGACTTCTTGCAGAAGAAAACCGCATCAATCTGCAATTGGTTCCACCAACGCGTGGCGTGATTTATGACCGAAAAGGGCGTCCGGTTGCCACAAATGTTCCTCTTTATCGTATCCAGCTTGTGCGCGAGCAAACAATTGATCCGGCAGGTGTATTGCATAAGCTTGCCGAGATAATCCCGCTTTCCAACGATGATATTGAAACTGTTCTTGATAATATGGCGAAACGCAGATCCTGGGTTCCCGTAACAGTTGTCGAGAATATTACTTGGGAACAGGTTGCAGCAGTCGCTACAAATGCACCTTCTTTACCCGGCATTACCCCTACTGTGGGGTCGTACCGAAACTATCCCAAGCCGGATGCGTTTTGCCATATTGTCGGTTATGTGGGCCCGGTTAGTGATTATGATCTAAGCAAGTTAGAGGACGTTGATCCGTTATTACATTTACCGCGTTTTCAAATTGGAAAAAACGGTATTGAAGCCCGCGAAGAGTTGGATTTACGCGGCAAAGCCGAGATCAAACGCATAGAAGTTAATGCTGTTGGCCGTGTTATGCGCGACATAGACAGCAAAGCCGGAGATCCGGGTAAGAACCTACAATTAACAATAGACGAGGATTTACAAAATGTAGCGCTGGAACGTCTTAGCGAGGAAAGCGCTGCTGCTGTTTTGATGGATGTTCACAGTGGAGACATTTTAACATTGGCATCCGCCCCGACGTTTGATCCCAACAAGTTTGTCACCGGTATATCGGTTGCTGACTGGAAAGACTTAAACGAAAATGAATACCGGCCACTTGCCAACAAAACTGTCTCGGGCACTTACCCGCCCGGTTCCACATATAAAATGGTTGTGGCACTCGCCGCTCTAGAGGCAGGTGTTATTGATCCCAATGAACAAGTGCGTTGTTTGGGAAGCGTTAACATCTCAGGAAGCCGGTTCCATTGCTGGCGCAGGGGTGGCCACGGACAGGTTGGTCTAATACGCTCTTTGCGCGAGTCTTGTGATGTATATTACTATGAGCTTGCCCAACGTGTCGGTATTGATAAAATTTCGGAAATGGCCCGCAAACTGGGGTTGGGAACGCGGCATGACCTACCGCTTTCAGCAATCAGTGAAGGTTTGGCGCCCACCAGAGACTGGAAACGCAAGGTTAAGGGTAAAGACTGGCTAATTGGCGACACTGTGAACGTGGGGATTGGTCAAGGCTATACCCTGACATCCCCTTTGCAACTGGCTATTATGACTGCACGTATAGCGGCGGGCAAAGCAGTTCTGCCACGCATATTGAACACAATTGGTGACGAGCTAATGCCCATAAAAGGCAATCAGACACTGGATATAAACCCGGAGCATTTGGCATTAGTGCGCCAAGGAATGTTCGAAGTCGTCAACAGTTCACGCGGAACAGCACGGGGCTCTAAAATCAGAACCAAAGGTATGGAGATGGCGGGTAAAACCGGCACAAGTCAAGTGCGACGCATTACCAAAGAAGAACGCGCAAGGGGTGTAAGCAAAAACGCAGACCTGCCATGGAACCGTAGAGATCATGCTTTATTCGTAGCCTTTGCACCATATGATAACCCGAAATATGCGCTCTCGGTCGTTGTCGAACATGGTGGTGGCGGGTCAAGAGCTGCCGCACCTATTGCGCATGACATCATGCTTGCAGCACTGGAGCGGGAAGACACTGGATATGGCAAGCTTCCTTCACAAAAAAGGCGAACCGGTGACCCTGACGAGGACACACCGCGCATGCGCGTTAAACCAAGTGACCGCGCATGACTTATTATGACAAACAGATGGAAGACCTGCCCACAGGCTTTGGCAAGGTTCTGGCATATAACTGGGCGTTGACACTGTTGATTATCGCGGCAAGCTCAATCGGTTTCCTGATGCTGTTTTCCGTGGCTAACGGGGATATAAGCCGCTGGGCACAACCGCAAATGATACGGTTTGCTCTTGGAATGACATTGATGACCATCATGGCGTTTATCCCGATCAGCACCTATCGCAGCTTATCTCTTTTTGTATATCTATTTGCTTTGGGTTTGCTTGTTGTGGTGGAGTTTTTCGGCGATTCCAGTAAAGGCGCGCAGCGTTGGATTGACCTAGGCTTCATGCGCTTGCAGCCTTCTGAAGTCATGAAAATCGCCTTGGTGATGATGTTGGCATTATACTATTCGTGGCTGGATCAAAAGAAGGTTTCCAAACCCCAATGGGTGCTGCCGCCATTAATATTGACCTTTATTCCGATGGCGTTGGTACTACGCCAACCTGACCTTGGAACGGCGATGTTGCTGTTTGCTGGTGCTGCTGTGATGATGTTTGTAGCAGGCGTTAGCTGGTGGTATTTCGCAACAGGAGCAAGTGCAGCCGGTGCTTTGGTGTTTGCGGTTCTTTATTCCAAGGGGCAAACTTGGCAACTGCTGAAAGACTATCAATACAAGCGTATTGCAACATTTCTGGACCCATCAAACGACCCGTTGGGGGCTGGATATCACATCACTCAATCCAAGATCGCACTTGGTTCCGGCGGCATATCGGGGCGGGGTTTTATGCAAGGCACCCAGGGTCGGTTGAATTTTCTTCCTGAAAAGCACACCGATTTTATCTTTACGACATTGGCAGAGGAATTTGGCTTTGCCGGTGGCATGACATTATTGTTGATCTATTTTCTAATCGTTGTGTTCTGTGTCGCTTCAGCTATGTCCAATACCAACAGATTTGGGGCTTTGGTTACATTAGGGGTGTCGGCGACATTCTTTTTCTACTTCGCGGTAAACATGTCGATGGTAATGGGATTGGCTCCTGTTGTGGGCGTGCCGTTACCGCTTGTCAGTTATGGTGGTTCTGCCATGCTGGTATTGTTGGCAGGCTTCGGTCTGGTACAAAGCGCCCATATTCACAGACCAAGAGGATAACATGGCAATACCTGTATTATTTAGCGCCCCTGCTGCAAGTTGGGAAAGTTACGCTCCATTCTTAAAAGACCTGTTTGCAAAGGCTGGATTGGATGTAAACCTTGTTCAAAGCACTGATAATCCTGATGAGGTCAAATATATCATCTATGCCCCTAACGGGCCTGTGCAGGATTTTGCGCCATTTAAAAACGTAAAACTTATTCAAAGTCTCTGGGCGGGGGTTGAAACCGCATTGCAGAATAAAACCCTAACCCAACCGTTAGCCCGCATGGTTGATCCGGGCATGAGCGAAGGCATGGCGGATTATGTTTTGGGCCATGTCATGCGACACCATTTGGGCATTGCTTTACACGCCTCAGTGCAGCCCGGTGAATGGCGCAATGACACGGCAGCCCCCTTGGCGCGTAACCGTACAGTCGGTTTTTTGGGCATTGGCGCATTGGGGATGTATTGTGCCCATGCGGTCGCAAAGCAAGGGTTCAATGTGTTGGGCTGGTCGCGCAACCTGAAATCGGATGATATCGTGGATTGCCATGCAGGGCCGGATGGCTTTGCGCAGGTACTGGGACAATCCGATATTCTAGTGTTGCTGCTGCCCGATACGGCAGATACGGAAAACCTGATCAATGCCGAGACAATTGCACAAATGAAAGATGGTGCTGCGATTATCAACCCCGGTCGCGGACCATTAATCGATGATGACGCCCTGCTTGCCGCAATGGATAGCGGAAAATTGTCAGGCGCGACTTTGGACGTTTTTAGAACAGAACCCCTGCCCGCGAATAATCCTTATTGGACACATCCAAAGGTTCTGGTCACACCGCATATTGCATCGGAAACACGGCTTGAAACCTCGGCCGCTGTTGTGGTCGAAAATATTGAGCGCGGTGAGGCCGGTAAGCCGTTTTTGCATTTGGTAGACAGGGAAGCAGGTTACTAAGTCAAAACCCAATCAGCACACAATGTCAATTAACCCTATTTATATAGCACCCAATACAACCAAATGCGCTGCAAAATCACTCTTTGAATGCGCGAAATCAAGGATGACAATTTCATTGTTCAATTCCGTAAAGACGATAAAATGACCGCCACAACGGGTAAAGCTAAGCCCTATGTCCTGATCAACCCCCAACAGATAGGAACAATCTTGAACATGGGTTGAACCCGCTGCAATAGCCTCACATTTATCTATTATTTGTTGCTCATAGAGGTTTGCCTGATCGCTGCCAAAAGTTTCAATAGTCCAAAGCGCAATCTCAAACAAAGCGTCTTCGGCAATTGGCGTTAACCGCCAAGACTTGCTCATCCGCACGTATCCCGTGCTTTTGCAAATATGGATTTTATGCTTTCTGTGCCCGATTTTGTCGCGTTTTGGTGTCGCGCCTGCAGTATGCTGCTACGCAAACGCAATCGAATATCTTCAAGTTTTATTTCTTCATCTTCAAGCAGCCGAAGGCCTGCCCGCAGGGCTTCACTGACATTCTGAAACCGCCCGCAGGACACAAGATGATCTACGAGTTCAGCTTGGTGGTCGGAAAGAACAACGTTACGTGTTGGCATTTTTCAAGACTCCAGTTCCATTGGCAATATATGCCATTGGCGGCCCATCGTGTCAATATTTCAACTTTGGCGGCTTATCGGGGTCAGAGCCGGGTGCTACGATTTCTCGTGCTTTGGGTTCCAACAACTCCGGTAGATCAAAACACAGGGCGACTTTGGCAAACTCTGCACAAATCGGGTCAGACGCACGCAGGAACATAACATCCAGTGTGCCTGCCTCAATCCCGCTAAAGGTCAACGCTTCTGAAACAGCAGATGTAATTGCGGTTTGCGCATCTTCTATCGCTTCGACAAATGCGATAACATGGGTTCTGGGTGCGTCTTCATATGCAAGCTCGGCTAAATATGCGGCCTTTGCCACACCTGCCATCGCTGCAAGTTTAGCATCAAGTGAACGTATCAGTATCTCGGGAACTGAGCTTGGTGCATAAACGGCTACAGGTTTTTCCTGTGTCTGTTCAGGCTGTACAGATAAGGTTTTTGCCAACCAATTCACCGCATCCGCAGGCAATAACATTGATGATGGCGCCACCGACAGGTTTATCCCCAAACCAATACCCTGCCCGTTCAACATGCCTGAAATCATACGCCCGCTGAGACTTACAAATGGGGTCGGTGCTTTTGAAAATTCCACTAGCCGTTCTTCGCTGTCGAACACCAGCGCGAATTGTTGGTCTTCCACCGGGAAAATGATCGGCTTTGCGATGTCGTCAACCGGTTCAGCCTCCAACAGCAGAAACATTTCACTGTCCGCAAGGCGCTCATAAAACCGCAGGCGCAGGGCATCGATATCGGGGCTGGCTTCCATTTCTGCGTAAGCTTGATCAAGCGGGGTCATGTCAGTCTTTCAAAAGGTTTGCAACACGGGTGCGCAAAGCGGGCAACAGATCGGTTTCAAACCACGGGTTTTGTTTTAACCACCCAGTATTGCGCCATGACGGGTGTGGCAATGGGAATATGGCGGGCGCATGGTCGCGCCAGTTTTCTACCCGTGCTGTAACCGATTGCTTTTTGGTCTCGGGCAAGTGCCATTTCTGGGCATAGCCACCGATAAGCAAGGTCAGTTTGATCTGAGGCATATGGGTTATTGCTTTATTTTGCCAAGTATCGGCACATATTTTTGGTGGGGGCAGATCCGAGCCTTTGGCATCATACCCCGGAAAACAAAATGCCATGGGAAGGACCGCGAATTTGCGGCGATCATAGAAAGTCGTCTCATCCACCCCCAGCCAATCACGTAACCTGTCACCAGACGGATCAGTGAAGGGACGGCCGCTTTCGTGCACACGGGCACCCGGTGCCTGCCCTGCAAGCAAAATAGGCGCGGTTGGTGATAACCAAGCCACTGGACGCGGGCTGTGCGCGGTTTTTGTCGCCGCAAACCTGTCGGCACAAAGCATGCAGGACGTAATGTTGGATTGCAGTGTTTTTAACGCTTTTGTCATCATAGAACTACGCAGGGAAATTCATCTATTCCAGATGCTAATTGGTTTCCGGTAACTTGTAAAATGATGCGGTTGATGGAACTGACCGTTATTCGGCAGCCGATAAGTTACCTACAACCGGAACCGGTGTGCGATAATGTACGCGCTCTTCTCCAAGTCTGGGATGCAATTTGCCCGCTATGACCCAAGCGCCAAACAGGGCAACCCCTGCCGTTGCAAATATTCCGGATATCGGTGTTACAAACAAAACAAGCCATGCGGCACCCGGTGTCAGTATGCCTGATACATCCCTGTAACTGGAATAAATCGCCGACATTTCTGTACGCTCAGAGGGTTTGACGGCCATAAGAAACGGCAGGCCAGCGCATATATCCAGCAAGATCAGGAAGAATGAAGCAATGATAAGGCTGGCAATTGTCATCGCTGGTTCGAATGCGACGAATGACGCAATACAGAACATCAGACCACTTGCGAAAAAACCAAACCTGACAGTGTACCGAACCGATCGCTTTTGCATCCAGCGCAACATGAACGGGGCCAGAAAAAGACCTGCGTTACTGATCGAAAGCACGATGCCGCCCAGCTGATCTCCAAGACCGTTTTCTATTGCAAAGATAGGCAGATAAACAACGTAAACCCACCATCCACAAGATCGGATAACAGCGAACAACCATCCCGCAATCAAGCGCGGCTGTGAGGCAAATCTGTGTATAAACACCGCAGGATGCGGCGGTTTTTGTGAGCTGCGCACGATATGCTTGCCATTTCCAACCCGCATGGACAGAAAAACGGTTAACAATATAACCGCAGAAACGGCAGAGACGATAAAGGGTGCAGGCGCCCACCATTTCATCAGCATCACACCAACCACAGGGCCAAATGTCCATCCGGCAGCACTATAGAACATGCGGGATGTTTCGCATTTACCAAGTTCAATTTTGCCGATGTAGTCCAGAATATAAGCGTTAAAGCAAACGAATGTTGTCACTGTAGCGATTGTATTCAGAAATAGTCCCGCAATGATCGCAAGCGGACTGCCGGACGTGGCCAATCCAGACCCCAGCACGAATAAGATCGCCCCGATGGAATACATCCAACGCCTTGGTATGAATGAAATCAGCCACGGCACCATAAGCCCGCAGGTAAGTGATATCAAACCAACAAAAAAGTATATCTCGGAGACAACTTTGGCATCTTGCAAGGCTTGATACATTGCCAGCGGATACACGGAAATAAGAATGCCCCGTATGACAGCCTCGATAGCTGCAAGGGTTGAAAACCCGCGTATGCTGGGCGCAGGTCGATGGCGAAGCCATTCTGGGATTCGACGCTGATGCATTGGAAGCTCTTATATAAACAAATAAAACTAACCCGACGCTAACACCGAAAATCATTCATCTCTTACACTTTTACGACAAATTATTTGACGCAAACGTGTATATAAGGTGGGGTTTATTCAGGGCAGAAAAGCGGTCAAAATACCCCTGCATTCTCAAAAGTCTGCCATGCGAATTTAACGTATTTACTGCTGAATTGATGCCTACCGGGGAATAGGCAGAAATCCAGAATATCGCCTTTTGCATTGGTGCGTTTCTCGCATGTAAGGTTACCTGATTGTTGTTTTTCAGCCGCGCCGAACTTCCCGTATTTTCTATACATAGCGAGTGTTTCCATGACATCCCCCTGATGCGTCTGGCGTATCTGGCGCCCCTTTAGCGGAACCGTCATGTCATTTGTGCCATGAATATGGATGATATTTGCAACCGGGCCTTTGCAGGATTTGGGGATTTTTAACCAAAAAGTCCCCGCCATAGGCGCAAATGCTGCGAATTTTTTGCTACGTGCGCATGCCAAGTTCCACACCATCATACCGCCTGCTGAAAACCCTGTAGCCATCAGACGTTTGGTATCGATGGGCAATCTTGTTGATGCATCTTTGATCACCGCATCGAAATATTCAAATTCTGCCGACCCGTCGGACGTATAATTGATCGGCGAATAAGGCAGGTCCCAACCACCCCCCGCGGATTTCACTGCAATCAAAGCAAGGCCCAGATCAGAAACGGTGCGCCGCAAAGTTTTGTTACGCATGATACCCGCAGCAGAGCCCTGATAACCATGGGCAAACACAATGGCACCGACAGGGGTTTTGCCGTCATGGCCTTCAGGCATTGCAATGCGGTAGTGACGATCACCAATCTGACAGTTTGAGCTAGTCCCACAGGCCATTAGCGGTGTGGACATGAGGGCTATAAGAAAACCGCTTATTAAACCCAAATGTAATAGTTTCATGTTTTTATATCCCAATTATTTTTGAATAAATGATGCCGTTATTTAGTGGAAACCTCAAATCACAAACATGTGGGTATCCGGATTAAGCCCAATATACCCTATTTTATATCACGCATTTAAATCAAACCAAATTTTAAAAAACCCCAAGTATGTTAAACTATTAGCCGTGCTTTTATTGAGTCCGCTAAATATGGCGACATTTATATTTCGATAAACATAGAAATATTTCTTGCTTTATTTCTACATTTCTACAATTATCGAAATATGAAACGATTCGACGATACATCCCTCTCCCTTGAACAAGCCGCAACGGCCTTTGCCGCTTTGGGGTCTGAACAGCGCTTAAGCGTTCTTCAATCCCTTGTACGTGCGGGGCCTGATGGTCTTTCGATGGGCGAATTGGGGACGCGCACGGGCGTGACAGGGTCAACCCTGACACATCATCTGAAGTTCCTCACAGCGGCCGGGTTGGTTATTCAGGCCAAACAAGGCCGCTCGATTATCTGTGCAGCGGTAGCTTATGACATGGCCGAAGCCCTGTCGAAATTCCTGCTGCTAAATTGCTGTGCAGATGCAGATGAAACCCACGAAGGGCATGAACATGGCTGATATATCCACAAATTCAGATGGCAATAACCGTTGGTTGGGGCTTGATAAAGTTTGGATAACAATGGCGGTCATTGCGGCCCTTGTAGCGGTTTTTGCCCCAGACGAATTGCTGCCTACTCTTCAATTCACCGCTAAAAATATTTTAAGCACCGGCGTTTTTATTACCTTTGCAGTTTTGACAGTTGCTTACCTGCGGGCTACCGGGGCTGAGTCGATTGTGTCAGAGGCCTTTAAGGGCAATGAGATACGCATGATCGTTCTGGCCTCTATGGTGGGCGGCTTGCTGCCGTTTTGTTCTTGCGAGGTTATCCCCTTTGTCGCCGCGTTATTGGCACTTGGCACACCTTTGTCGGCCGTCATGGCGTTCTGGTTGGCCTCGCCGATTATGGACCCGCCAATGTTCCTGATCACCTCCGGCACGTTGGGGTTCGAGTTTGCAATCGCAAAGACCATCGCCGCCGTTGGATTTGGTTTATTGGGTGGTTTCACGGTAAAAACATTCAGCAAAACCATTGTATTTGCAGATCCGTTAAAGGTTTCGCCAAAACCAAGTTGCTGCGGGTGCGGCACCGACCCATTGTCGGGCACACCTGTCTGGAAGTTTTGGGGCGACAGCACGCGGGTTAAAACATTCCGTGAGGTGGTGATTGAAAACGGATTGTTCCTGCTGAAATGGTTAAGTCTGGCGTATATGCTGGAAAGCCTGATGATCCGCTTTGTGCCTGCCGACTGGATCGCGGGATTTCTGGGTGGTGACGGGATTGGTACGATTATCTTGGGCGCATTGGTTGGTGCACCTGCATACCTGAACGGCTATGCGGCTGCACCCTTGGTACAGGGATTGATTGAACAAGGCATGAGCCAAGGGGCTGCAATGAGCTTTATGATGGCAGGCGGTGTCAGTTGTATCCCCGCCGCAATTGCGGTCTGGGCATTGGTGAAACCGCGGGTGTTTGTAGCTTATATAACCATCGGAATTGTCGGTTCGGTTATTGCTGGGCTGGCTTGGGCGGCTTATGTTTAAATCAAAAAATTCACCAGCAATGTCGCCCCCAGCAGCACCGCTATTGCCATGACCATCGCCCCCGTAGGCCAGTTGCGGGCCATGCGGCCTTCGGGACCGTGAGAGTTGTAGAGGCGTTTGATAGTGCGTTGTGTGGTTCGCGCCAAAATACCGACAATCCAATTATAGCAAGAACTGACAACCCATGACAGCCAGTACAGAACGGCGGGGCCGGCTTTGCGATATGTCCAGTCTGTGTCGATGTTAACCGCGCGGATTTCCGGTGGATGGATACCTTTGCGATAAAGGAATGCGAAAGCAAGAAGCGCGAACAGCAGCAGTTGTAGCTGCCCGGTGACATGGCCCATTGTGTAAGGATGTGCGTCACTCACCTCATACGGCAAAATAGCGTAAAGCGGTGCGGGGTAGACGCCAATAGCGATACAAAGGAATGCAGTGATCCCCATCGCCCATAACATATGGGTCGGGGCTTCTTTCGGGCGTTTACCGCTATCGTGGGCGAAGAACGCAAAGAACGGGATTTTGATACCTGAATGCGACAGCACACCGGCAGAGGCAAAAACCAGACAAAGCCAAATGATTATGCGGTGTTCTTCGGCAACTGCGGTTAACGTCAGCGATTTGGTGACAAAGCCTGAAAACAACGGGAAGGCAGAAATCGAGGCAGCACCCACCAGACAGAAAATCGCGGTTTTGGGCATGGTGCGGTATAGCCCGCCCAACTCAGACGCTTTTGAGGTGCCGGTACGAAACAGCACCGCCCCCACCGACATGAACAATAACGCTTTATAAAGAATGTGGGCAAACGCGTGCGATGCGGTGCCGTTCAGTGCCATCTCGGTGCCGATGCCGATGCCCACAACCATGAAACCAAGCTGGTTGTTCAGGGAATAGGCCAGAACGCGACGCAGATCGTTTTCGATCTCGGCAAAAAAGATCGGGAACAGCGTCATCACCGTGCCGATATAGATCAGGATTTCCGTACCTGCAAAACCGCGCGCCAATGCGTAAACCGCCAGTTTCGTGGTGAAGGCCGACAAGATCACCGTGCCCGTAACCGTGGCTGCAGGATAGCTGTCTTGCAGCCAGTTGTGCAGCAACGGAAAGGCGCATTTGACACCGAACGACAGGAAGATCAGCCAAGTACCAGGGCTTTCCAGGGTCATGCGGTCAAACGCTATGGTGCCAGCTTCGCGGTAGAATAATGCAACACCTGCAATCAGAACAACGCCGGATGCCACCTGAATGATCAGATAACGCATACCGGTGTTATAAGCGCCCTCAGTGCGCCGCGCCCAGATCAGGAAGACGGATGCAATGGCCGTACCTTCCCAATAGAAAAACAGCGTGATCATATCACCCGCCAGCACCGCCCCAATGGCAGAGCCTGCATATAACAGGGCCGCGATCTGTTGCACCGTGTCACGCACGTGCCACGCGTATAGGTTGCCAAGAAAGGCAGCTAAGCAGAACACCATTGTGAAAATGCGCGACAAGCCATCAAGGCGCATCAGTTCCAGTTCAAACCCGAAAAAACCAACCTGCGCGAAATTGCCGAAACCCGCGTTCCAGACCTGTAGGGCGGCAATGATCGGCGTGATCAATAACAACAGGCCGCGCGCGGGGCCTTTGGGCAGGGTCAGCAAAATTGCAGCGGCGGCAAAAAAGATAAAGGCGGTCGGGATCACGTCAAACATCCGTGTTCTCCTGTATATCCAACTGATCAGCGGGATATTCTTCCGTGTCTATAGCTTTGTCACCGTAATAATCCTCGGGGCGCTTGATGAAAAACCGCAGGGCTTTGGCGACCAAGATCAGGCCCGTGAACATCACGAAGCCGTAGAAGGCATAAAATCCGCGGATATATTCAACCTGAAAATGGCCATATTTTTCATAAGTGAAATCCAGCAAGAATACGATGAGGCAAGCGATGCCCAAGGCCCAGACGATTTTCTTGTCTGATCCTTTTTTGTCGACCCAAGTCATCATACGGCCCAGCGCAGGGTATGTGGCAGGATCGTCTTTTGGTTTTTGTGCCATAATCACGCGCTTCCTTCTGCTGCTAGGATTGTTTGCGACCAAACAAGGGCGTCTTCCTTGGGAATTGTTAGAGATCTAGAAATTCTCCAAGCAAATCGGTTTTCGTTCAATGTCGGAAAGCGGCTTCGAAGGTCTTGCAACTCGCGATTGCGCGCCTCAGGTAATTCGGCGCAAGCCAGAATTGTTTCTTCTATTGTTAGCCCCCAATGTGCGCGTAGGGCTTTACGAATATATATTTCACGCTGACCTTCAGCTTCTAGTCGTTTTGCATAAGCTTTTTGGGTTTCGTCCTGTTTGGGGGCATCGGATTGATAATCCATCATGGTGTATTCTCCACAATGGGGGCCAGGAAGTTTTGGATACTTCCTGCGTAGAAAAACAGAATGATACAGCCCGCGGCGGTGATCGCGGGTGGTAGCCAGACCAAAAGCGGGGCCTCGGCGTATGTCTTGGGCAATTTATTGTCTGTAACGGGTCGGAAGAAGCCGCGCCCGACAATCGGCAAAAGATAAGCGATGTTCAGAAGCGAGCTGGCCATCAAGACGACAATGATGATCAGGTGACCCGCATCAGCGGCCCCAAGCATTAACAGGAACTTCGGCCATGAACCACCCAAAGGCGGCAGACCGATGATGGATAATGCTCCGATAAAGAAAGCCCCGAATGTGATCGGCATGATGCGACCCAAACCCTGCATCTGGCTGATCTCGGTTTTATGGTAAGCAACATAAATCGAGCCCGCGCACATGAAAAGTGTGATCTTGCCCATCGCGTGCATCGCGATATGCATACCGCCACCCAACGCGCCCATGCTGGTGGCAAGTGCCATGCCAAGGGTGATGTAGGATAGTTGTGACACGGTGGAATAGGCTAATCTGGCTTTCAGGTTATCCTTGGTCATCGCCACGACGGATGCGGCAATGATGGTATAGGCGGCCAGCCACATCAGCCATTCGGATGCGCCCGTAGAGGCCAGAAAGTCTATGCCAAAAATATAAATGCCAACTTTGAGCATGGTAAACACACCCGCTTTTACCACTGCAACCGCGTGCAACAGAGCTGACACAGGCGTAGGGGCTACCATCGCGGCGGGCAGCCATCGGTGGAACGGCATCAACGCGGCTTTACCGATACCAAAAGCATATAGGCCCAGCAAGATAGGCAGCAATGTGGGGGCAATTTTACCCTCTAATATACCACCTTTGGTGAAGTCCAATGTACCTGCAACATTGAATGTCCAGATCACGCCTGTCAGCAAAAGCACAATAGAAGTGCCAATCAGGATACCTAAATATGTGCGCGCACCTTTAACAGCTTCGGGTGTACCTTTATGGGCAACCAGCGGGTATGTGGAAAGCGTCAGTATTTCATAAAACACAAACAGCGTGAACATATTTGATGCAAAAGCAATGCCCATGACGGCTGCTATTGCTATGCTGAAACAGGCAAAGAAACGCGCGTGGTGTTGCTCGTTATTGCCCCGCATATACCCGACGCCGTAAATATGGGTGATAATCCACAGGCCCGAGGCGATCATTGCAAACATCAAACCAAGCGGTTCCACATGAAATGCGATGCTTAGGCCGGAAACGACCTCGAACAACGCGAACGTGCCTGTTGTACCGTTGCCAACGTTGCACAGGATCACCAAAACGCAAGCGAATGTCAGAACTGCACAAATAAACGTAATGCCATCACGCAGGTTTTCACGGGCGGCAAATACCATATTGCCGGCCATCGCAACGGTCGGGATCAGCATTGTCAGATAAAGGGCTGTTGATGTGTCCATGTCCCTGCCCCTAATGCGCCATACCGGCGGAACCCGCCAGCAGACCTTCGGCGGCAACGCGTGCAGAGCCAAGTGTAAGTTCCGTATCGAACCCGAACCAGATACAGGCACCTGCCAAGATCAACATCGGGATCAGCATCGGCAGCGGCGGATCTGTCGCGGTACAGCCTTCATCCGGGGCGGTAAGGTACAAAACCTCAAACATACGCCAAACATAGACCACAGCCAAAAGTGACGACAGCATGATCGCAACTGCAATAAACCACCAACCGTTTTCAAAGGCTGCCTGAACAAGTACCCATTTCGAAATGAAACCGGCAGTTCCCGGAATACCGATCAAGCTCAGGCCTGCTGCAACCATTGCAGCCCCTGTAAAAGGCATTTTGCGCCCCAATCCGTTCAAATTATCGAAAAACGAAGTTTTTGAATACATAACCATCGCGCCCACACCCAGGAACAGCGTGGCTTTGGTGATACCGTGGTTCACCATATGAACGATAGAGGCAGACAGGCCTGTTGCGTTCAACATGGCGATACCAATCAGCATGTAACCGATTTGCGCGATAGAAGAAAATGCCAACATGCGTTTAAGATCGCTTTGGAATACGGCCACAAAGGATGCAGCAAACATTGCCAGTAGCGAAAACGGGATGAAGATCAGGTATAATGTCCAATCCTCAAAATGAAACCCGGGGTTAAACACCGAGAACATAAAGCGTAAAAGCACATAGATTGCAGCTTTTGTTGCTGTGGCGGCAAGGAATGCGGTTACCGCAGAGGGTGCATATGTATAGGCGTTCGGCAACCAGTGATGCAACGGATACATAGCAGCCTTCAAGCCCATCCCGACCACAATGAAGGCAAAGGCGGCCTGCACAGTACGATTGGTACCTTGTTCTGCAATGCGATCAGCAATATCAGCCATATTCAGTGTGCCTGTTGCCATATAAAGCAAGCCCAGACCTATTACAAAGAAGGTGGCACCGATTGTCCCCATAATCAGATAGTCATAAGCCGCAGTCAGGGCACGGGTGTCTTTTCCTGCTCCCATTGCAACCAGAACATATGTGGAAAGTGACGAAATTTCCAGAAACACAAAGACATTGAAAGCGTCACCCGTTGACACCATACCCAAAAGCCCGGTCAGGCACAGCATGTACAACGCGTAAAACAGCGTATGATGACGTTTCGGAATTTCTGCATTCACACTATTATAGGCATAGGGCAGTACAATCGTGCCGATACCCGAAATTAACATCAATACAAGCGCGTTAAGCGCATCAATACGATACTCGATGCCCAAAGGTGGAGCCCAACCGCCGATGTGATAGGAAATATAACTGCCATCTTTTACCTGCGCCAGTAATAGGCAAGCCATGACAAAGGCTGTGGCACTGGCGGCCATGGCAAGAAGCCATGCCAGTTTGCGATTGCCGATAAAGACAATCAACGGGGCAGATATCAAAGGTATAACCACCTGCAAGACAGGCAAATGATCTATGAACGTTTTTGCAACGTGTTGCACTTCAACAGTCGACATTATGCGCGCCCACCCATTGCAGGCCCATGTTCTTTGTAGTCCTTGGCACTTAATTCGCGCTCTATTTTCAAAATGTCGTCTTCTTCGATAGTTTCATAAACTTCGCGAATACGAATGATCAGGGCCAATGCCAATGAAGTGGTTGCAATACCCACCACAATCGCTGTCAGGATCAGCACATGCGGAAGCGGGTTGGAATAAACAATTGACGGGTCGACCTGCAGATTACCCTGCATATCCACAGGATAGATCGGAGCAGTGCCGCCTGTAACTTTGCCGATGGATATATAAAGCATGAAAACCGATGTTTGAAAGATGTTCAAACCAACTATTTTCTTTACAAGATTGCCACGTGCCACAACGATGTAGAGACCTGTCATCATCAATATAATGAACATCCAATAGTTAAGATGGCCTACAATAAAGGCCCAGTCAGAAAGCCGTTCCATCACCAGTCCTCGTCTTTCATCGGTGGCGGCCGTCCTGCAAAAGCATAATATATTGCCACCATAACGCCTGTCACAGTGACACCCACGCCAAATTCTACAGCCATAATGCCCCAGTGTTGCCCATGGCTTGGATGATGTGGGTTGAGTGCATCGTAATCCAGAAAATTATAGCCGAGGAAAAGACTGATAATGCCGGTTCCAGCGTAGATCAACACGCCCAACGCGACCAGCTTGTGAACCAGCCATGGGGGAAAGACCTGTTCAACTTTGCTCAGGTTGAAGACGATGCCATACAGGATAAATGCCACGGCCATGATTACACCCGCCTGAAATCCGCCGCCCGGTGAAAAGTCACCGTGAAACTGAACATAAAAAGCAAACAGAATGATGGTGCCGACAAGCATTTTTGTGATGACGCGCAAAATAAGGTGGTGTTGCATTATGCATCCTCCTCTTCATCTTCACGCCGCCTGCGGCCCAGCCCGCTGAGCAGGACCAAAACCCCGATGCCCGCAGTGAAGACAACAGCGGTTTCACCCAATGTATCGTAACCGCGATAACTGGCCAGAATAGATGTAACCACGTTGGCGACATCAATGTCCTTTACGCTACCGGTCATATATTCAGGAGCGACATGCATGCTGGCTGGTGCGGTTGGGTCGCCAAAATTGGGCATATCCAAGGTACCATAAACAAGAGCAACGCCGGTCACGGCGACAACCACAAAGGGAACAAAACCAGAGCGCGTTGCTTTCTTTTGTGTTCTGGCTGTTAACGCAATTGTCCCAAGCATCAAAACCGTAGAAATACCCGCCCCTACTGCCGCTTCTGTAAAAGCCACATCGACTGCATCCAAGGCAACGAACAACAGGGCAGACAACAGGCTAAAGACACCTGACAGCATAACAACCGCAAATAAGCTATAGATCCGCACAATGGCCAGTGCGGTTAGAACCAGCATTGTGAAAAGAATAACAGTAATCACCGTTGCAACCATATCAAGTCTCTCCCTTGCTTGCTTTTTCGCCGGTAACATCGCTTTCAGGTTTTTCGCCAGACATAAGTGCCGCGTTGGCAACGGCATGGGTGGAAGTCGGACCCGTTATAAAGATGAACGCCCCTATCAGGATCAGTTTGACTGTTACCAGTGTTACGCCCGCCTGCAAACACATACCCATAACCAAGAAAATCATCCCGGCACTTTCGCTAACCGATGCGGCATGAAGGCGTGACCAGAAATTTGGAAATCGCAATGTACCCACTGCACCTATTATCGTAAACGCACTGCCTGCCAGTATTAGCATCCAACTGACTATTTCCACCACCAGCGTCAATGTCATTGATCGTGCCCCTTTTTATCAGGCACCTGTGAAATATCCCCAAGCGAACGATAGCGAAAAAATTTCAGGATCGCGATAGTACCTACAAAGTTTATCAAGGCATAAAGTATTGCAATATCAAGAAAATCCGGACGTCCACTTAAAAAACCAAGCACAGCTATAAAAAGTACGGTCAACGTGCCAAAACTGTTTAAGGCCAAAACACGATCATAAACTGTTGGCCCGGCATAGAGCCGCGTCAAGACCATAACCATTGAAATGAAAAGAGCGATTGCAGCAGCTAAAAACATTATAGAACTGCACTTTCAATTTTCGAGACCCGCGCGTCCATGTCGGCAAGCGCTGACAGGCTGTCATCTGAATAGGAAACTGTATGCACTAAAAAACTGCCATCCTCGACATCCACCGAAATTGTTCCCGGGGTCAATGTGATGGAATTCGCAAAAATTGTTTGGCCTAAATCAGTTTTTTGCGTGCAAGGCACATTAAAATGATGCCTGTTCAATGTCATAGTCGGCGACAGGATTATCTTTGAAACCGCCCAGTTGGATTTGACAATTTCGACCATCAGCCAGATCCAATATCCTATGATTGCAAACGGTTTCAGTTTAATTTCCAAACGGCCTTTATCTGCCACTACATCCATACGACGAACGACCATCACGGCTACCAAAACTGACGCAACTCCAAGCCAGACAATCAATGGCTTATAGATACCAGACATTAACAACCAAAGCACAAATAGCGTTAGTGCAGTAAATAATGCGCGAAGCATAAATCCCCCAAAATTTCGTACCATGATAGCATCGGTAATATGACCTTTCCATAATGCTATAACAACTTAAAAAAGAAAACTTAACCCGGAATAGATGAAAAGTTACGTTTTCTGTGCACACTGAGTGTGTATTTTAGTTTAAGGCTGAACTTGTTAATCGACTGCGTTCTCTCGAGCGCCTTTTCGCCGCAATCACCCTTCAAATCAACGTTTGTCGGCATATATGGTTCATAATTATCAATTACTGTAACGTAGGTGACAAAAATATTGCAATTTGCACATGAAACAGACCATATTACCCCAATAATAATCTCTTCATTAATGAAGACTATAATAGACCGCATTGAAGGCGGACAAGGGCAAAAACCGGTTGAGGCATCTGAGTGATTGAATTCAGAAATGTAAGCAAGTCCTTTTGGACAGGGCAACAGCGCAAGGTCATCTTAGATCAGGCGTCGTTTCGTGTGGACATAGGAAGAAGTATCGGCATCCTTGCCCCGAACGGCACAGGAAAGACAACTTTGATCAATATGATGTGCGGATTGGAAAAACCCGATGAAGGTGAAATTATCCGTACTTCGAAAATTTCTTTCCCGCTGGGCTTTATGGGTGGTTTAAATAACAAACACACCGCAACCGAAAACTGCCGATATATTGCAAGTCTTTATGGCATAGAGCCTGATTATGTCGAATCTTTCTGCAGATATATTTGCAACCTGGACGAATACTTCGAGATGCCGGTCGCGACCTATTCTTCGGGAATGAAATCCCGGTTTACCTTGGCCTTGCTGCTTGCCTTGGAATTCGATATTTATCTGATTGATGAAGGCATGCCGCAATCTATTGATGCCGAGTTCAACAGAAAAGCAGGGTCTGTTTTACGTGACCGACTTAAAAGTGCAACTGTGATTATTGTTTCGCATCAGACCGATATTCTGGAAGCATTTTGTGATACAGCAGCAGTATTGCGCGATGGCAAACTACTGTTCTTTGATACTTTGGCAGAGGCAAAACAGGTTTATAATTATGCCCAATAGTAAAAATAACCTAAATATATCAAAAGAAGACGGTGATTTGCCGAATGCAAATCCGTCTGACGCAGATAACACAACGCGTGAATTATCGGCGCGTGAAAAAATTGAGCTAATCAAAAAAGAAAACCTGACCGGTCGCCAATTGCGCATGGCCCGGCGTCTTGCACAAAAAAACGGTTTACAGTTCACATCCGATTTAGATGCAGTCAGAGCGTTGCGCGATGCGGGTATTGACCCTTTTCAATCATCTAACAATTTATTGAAAACCGCGGCAGGAAACAATTCAGCCGGTGCGATGTCCAATCTACCGGCAACTGTTCGCAAGTCATCCGTATCTGACGCAATACCTATTGACGATGATCAAAGACGGATTGAGATCGATAAAATACAAAAAGATCTGGTTCTGCGCAGACGCAGACGGATTGCCGCCTTGGTAACAAAACTGATCTGCTTTGTTTTTATACCGACATTACTGGCAGGGTATTACTTTTACCGTGTAGCAACCCCGATGTACGCTTCATTCACAGAGTTCGTAATCCAAAAAGCAGATAACCCATCCACGCAAGGCGCAGGGTCCAGTTTATTTGGAAGTTCATTGTTGGCAACTGCGCAGGATTCCATTGCTGTTCAGGGATATTTATCATCCCGCGATGCAATGATCCGATTGGATAACGATCTGGGCTTTAAAAATGTCTTTCAAGGGGACAAAGTTGACGCATTGCAGCGTTTAGATAGTGATGCAACAAATGAAGCAACATATCGCGCATATAAAAAACGCGTTCAAATTGGTTTTGATCCGACCGAAGGGATCATCAAAATGGAGGTTGTAACCCCTTCACCCGACATATCTTATGAGTTTTCCAGAGCATTGATCGGATATGCTGAACAAAAAGTCGACCAATTAACCCAACGCTTGCGCAAAGATCAAATGAAAGGCGCAGGAGACGGTTATAAAGAGGCAGAAGCCAAATTTATTGAAGCACAAGAACGTGTTGTAGAACTGCAAGAGAAGTTAGGCGTTCTAAGCCCCGAGAGCGAAATCGCAGCAAAAATGTCATTGATACTACAGATCGAAACTGATTTGCAGCAACGAGAGCTGGAACTGGTCGAATTATTAGACAATCCCCGCCCCAATCAAACCAAATTAACGGTACTGCAAAATTAGATTAAAAGACGAACATAGTTGATAAAGAAACTACGCGATGAAATGACGACAAATTCAAATAATGCGAAATCAATGTCCCGCATTACATCCGAATTGGCATCAGCACAGACACAGCTTGTCCTGCGCCAGGAATTATTGGCATCCTCCCTGGTGCAAAATGAAGCATCCCGCGTAGAGGCCAATCGGCAGACAAGATATCTGTCCATGGCCGTGTCACCGGTCAAACCGGACGAAGCTACCTATCCAAAAGCATTTGAAAACACACTGCTGTCCGCACTGGTTTTTGCAGGCCTCTATTTGATGATTTCACTAACGGCATCAATCTTGAAGGAACAATTAACAGGATAATGATCCGAATAATATAAATGCTCCAACCCTGAAACACATATCATGTCATAAAAATAACAAAAAACTGATGGTTATAAACATCACCGATTGCACAGCACCGAACAAGGAATAAATTTATGCCAAAACCAATTAGCAAAAGCACACCGAATACCTGGGGTTTCTTACGTGATGCAATGATCGTACCAACCGGTTTTCGGGAATATGATGCGCGTTGGAAATATCCAGATGATATAAACCTGCCCGGCATAACTGCCCTTGGTTTGGGACTTGGAACACAAATACATGAGAACGGGATTGAGCCCGTAATAGCCGTTGGCAATGATTATCGTTCATATTCATTAACTATCAAAAACGCTTTGATGCTTGGCCTGATGCAGGCAGGTATTCATGTCAAAGACATCGGCCCTGCCCTGTCACCTATGGCCTATTTCAGCCAGTTCCATCTTGATGCACCCGCTGTGGCTATGGTCACGGCTTCACATAATCCAAATGGCTGGACGGGTGTAAAAATGGGGTTTGAACGCCCCCTTACACACGGGCCCGATGAAATGGGGCGGCTGCGCGATATTGTGTTAAACGGTGAAGGTATCACGCGTGAGGGCGGCAAATACGAATTTGTTGAAGGCGTCAAAGAAGCCTATATCGATGATCTGGTGGGTGATTTCAAAATGACCCGCAAACTGCGCGTGGTTTGTGCCACAGGAAACGGTACAGCTTCGGCGTTTGCCCCCGATGTTCTTGAACGCATCGGCGTCGAGGTAATCCCGTCACATAACGGCTTGGATTACACCTTCCCGCATTACAACCCGAACCCCGAAGCGATGGAAATGCTGCATGACATGGCCGCATCCGTGCGGAGTAGCGGCGCTGATCTTGCGCTTGGGTTTGACGGCGATGGTGATCGCTGCGGTGTGGTCGACAATGAAGGCGAAGAGATTTTTGCCGATAAGGTCGGCGTCATCATGGCGCGTGATTTGTCGAAAATATATCCGAACT
>JAJFHY010000020.1 GCA_021775375.1 Amylibacter sp.
GGCACAGTCACGCTCATTGTTGGATTCTATCACATATTTAGCGCATACTTCACAAGATTGTCATTGCAACAAACATCTATTTCCTATTATTTGCAGCAACCGTATTAAAAAGGGAGTCGATAATGTCCGATGGGTCGCAAATTAGCGAAAAACCAGCGTATAAAAGAGTTCTTTTAAAAATTTCCGGTGAAGCCCTGATGGGTGATACCGGCTTCGGACTACATCCCCCCACAGTCGAACGCATTGCCGCAGAGGTGAAAACCCTGCATGATATGGATGTCGAGGTTTGTCTTGTGATCGGTGGCGGTAATATTTTCCGCGGACTGCAAGGGTCTGCACAAGGTATGGAGCGCACAACAGCTGACTATATGGGGATGCTGGCAACGGTGATGAACGCACTGGCGATGCAAGGCGCTTTAGAATCCCTGAAAGTACATACCCGCGTCATCTCTGCCATCCCGATGGATCAGGTGTGCGAGCCCTATATCCGTCGCCGCGCAGTACGCCACCTGGAAAAGAAACGGGTTTGCATTTTTGCTGCAGGCACGGGTAATCCATATTTTACCACAGATACTGCGGCCACATTGCGGGCCTCTGAGATGAACTGCCAAGCTATATTCAAGGGAACACAAGTAGACGGTATTTACGATAAAGATCCCCAAAAATTTCCTGATGCTGTTCGTTATGCAAACGTGTCATATGACGAGGTATTGCAAAAGAACCTGAAGGTAATGGATGCGTCAGCAATTGCACTTGCGCGCGACAACAATCTGCCCATTATTGTATTTTCCTTGGACACACCGGGTGGTCTGGCTGGTATTCTTCGTGGTCAGGGTACATATACAACCGTAGGGCCTATGAAAGCCGACAGTTAAGGGAGGCAATATTGTCTGAAATAGAAATTGACCTGGATGATCTTGAACGCCGTATGAGCGGAACGATGAGCGCACTCAGAACGGAATTTGCCAGCTTGCGTACCGGTCGTGCATCTGCCTCTATTCTTGAGCCGGTAATGGTTGATGCTTATGGTTCGTCGATGCCCTTGAACCAATGTGGAACTGTCAATGTGCCTGATCCGCGTATGATTACAGTAAACGTATGGGACAAAGGTTTGTTGGGGGCTGTTGAAAAAGCAATACGCAACAGTGGCTTAGGTATGAACCCCGTTGTCGACGGTACTATCCTGCGCCTGCCAATTCCCGAATTGAATGAAGAGCGCCGTACAGAATTGGCCAAAGTTGCCGGGCAATATGCTGAAAGTGCAAAAATTGCTGTACGGAATGTCCGCCGCGACGGTATGGACCAGATCAAGAAGGCAAAAGCAGATGGAATGGGCGAGGATGATCAGAAAATATGGTCTGATGAAATTCAATCGCTGACAGATGCGGCAATTACGAATATAGATAGTGCACTAGAAACAAAACAGGCTGAAATAATGCAGGTGTAAAGGTGTAAATCCTTTGCAATAGAACTATGACACAGGCAAAAATAAAAGATATTAACCATGTAGCTATCATCATGGACGGTAATGGACGATGGGCTGAAGCCCGCGGCCTTGACCGCCTTGACGGTCACATGCGTGGCGCACGAATGGTAAAGAAAATTGTACGTGCATCAAAAACATTAGGTGTAAAACATCTGACACTTTACGCATTTTCAACTGAAAACTGGAAACGATCCGAAAAAGAAGTCTCTGGTTTAATGCGTATATTCCGCCGGTATATACTATCAGAATCCGCTGATATGCTTGCAGAAGGTGTGCGCCTGAAATTTATCGGCAAGCGGGATGAGTTAGACGATAAATTGACAAGTCTGATGAATTGGGTTGAAGGACAAACCGCACAAAACTCGACATTAAACCTAACTATTGCTCTGAATTACGGAGGCCGCGACGAGTTGGTGCGTGCCAGTCGTAAAATGGCTGAAGCAGTAAAAAACGGCGACTTAAAGCCCGAAGATATAACTGAGAACACTATCAGTAATTATTTAGATACTGCAGGAACACCGGATCCGGATCTGGTTATCCGCACCTCAGGCGAATTTCGCACATCCAACTTTCTGCCATGGCAATCATCCTATTCAGAATTTGCATTTATTGATGAATCCTGGCCTGATTTCACAGTTGCGCTTTATGAACAGGCGATTAGCAACTTTCGTCGGCGTGAGCGCCGTTTCGGGTCTGTGATTGGCAAATGACCCCCAAGGCAGACTTCTCTGATCTGACTGTCCGGGTTATTTCTGCGGTTGTATTGCTGATTGTGGCCGGTATTGCCATCCTACAGGGTGGTGACACGTTTAAAGCGTTGTTAATTATAACTGCGGCATTAATGGGCTGGGAAATTAGTCGCATGCATGACGGTCGGTCAGGCCTTGCTGTAATTTCAGGTATTCTAATCGGGCTTTGCACATTATTTAGTTTATTCCCGTTCGGTCTTTCCCCTGCAATTATATTGGGAACGCAAATCGTCGTGGCGATATTGATGTCCGAGACGCACAAGATATCCAAAGTAATTGTTTTTTTGACTGTGATCATTGTTATCCTCGCTACAACCGCATTGGGTAACTTTCGCGAAGATTACGGTTTGATCTTAACTCTTTGGTTGCTTTTATGCGTCGTTGCCAGTGACATAGGCGGTTATTTCGCTGGAAAAATCATAGGCGGTCCTAAAATTTGGGCTCGTATAAGCCCTAAGAAAACCTGGTCCGGTACGATAGGTGGTTGGGTGCTTGCATCGGGTGTGGGCTGTGTGTTTGTAATCCTTGCGGCACAGCAGCTATGGTTAATACCTGCTTCTGTATTGGTTGCTATTGCTGCCCAGTCAGGTGATCTATTGGAATCTGCAATCAAGCGAAGGGCCGGGGTTAAGGATAGTAGCAATCTAATACCGGGGCATGGTGGTCTGTTAGATCGGTTCGATGGTGTGTTGGGCGTGTGTTTCTTTATTTTTATGGCAGATGCATTGGGTTATTTCTAGATGCGCAGCGTTTCGATTTTTGGTGCGACAGGTTCTGTTGGTCAAAATACAGTTTCAATCATTCAGAACAATCCAAATGCCTTTGATGTACATGTGGTCTCGGGTGCGCAAAACACTGAAAAGCTTGCAGAAATTGCAATTTTACTCAATGCCGATTTAGCCGTTACATCAGAACCGTCATTACTTGATGATCTACAGGATAGGCTTCGGGGAACAGGTATAGCTGTTGCCGCAGGTCGTGATGCATTATTGGCTGCTGCCACCGAGCCCGTTGATTGGGCGATTTCTGCGGTAGTTGGCTACGCGGGGCTGGAAATAAGCCTGGCAATTGCCAAGAACGGCGGCACATTGGCATTGGCCAATAAAGAAAGCCTTGTTTGTGGTGGCGCCTTGCTAAATGAAACCTGCCGCCAATCCGGCACCAGACTGTTGCCCGTAGACAGTGAGCATTCTGCAATTTTCCAAGCCTTGAATGGCGAAAATAACGCTCATGTGGAACGTATTATTTTAACAGGTTCGGGCGGGCCATTTTTACATATGCCATTGGAAGAAATGGCGCATGTGACCCCCGAGCAGGCTGCTGATCACCCGCGCTGGTCGATGGGTAAGCGCATTTCTATAGATAGCGCATCTATGTTTAATAAAGCAATGGAAGTCATAGAAACAAAAGAGATATTCGGTGTTGATGAACATAAGATAGAAGTTGTTATTCATCCTCAATCGATTGTACACAGTATGGTCGGTTTTAATGATGGATCGATCATTTCACATATGGGACCGGCCGATATGCGATTCGCTATCGGCTATGCATTATTCTATCCGGATCGCACAGACGCAGGTATTGAGCGCCTGGATTTTACACAATTATCGCAACTTGATTTTCTACCTGCAGATACCAAACGCTTTCCTGCGATTGCAATCGCACATGACGTTATGCGTATAGGTGGTATAGCAGGGACTGTGTTTAATGCTGCTAAAGAACAATGTTTGGATCTGTTTCTTGAACGCAAAATTGGGTTTTTGGACATGTCGGATTTAGTTAACAAAACCGTGCATGCTATTGACAACATCGGAAATTGTGATGCAGATACTATAGACAGAATATCAAAAGCGGATAAATGGTCGCGTAGTAATGTGTTAAATCTAGTTAAAGTGAGTGCCAAGTAATGTTTGATTTTCTGAATTATATCCCTTTAATCGGCGGCTTCTTATCAACAGTGGTTCCTTTCATCATTGTGCTAAGTATCGTTGTTGCTGTGCATGAGTTCGGCCACTATATTGTCGGCCGCTGGTGCGGGATACATGCAGAAGTCTTTTCTCTGGGGTTTGGGCCTGTACTGTTTTCACGTTTCGACAAACATGGAACCAGATGGCAACTTGCTGCAGTTCCATTAGGTGGTTATGTACGCTTTCTCGGGGATGCGGATGCCGCCAGCCGGCCCAGCTCAATTGCAATAGATGACGACTTAAAGCACAAGACACTTACAGGGGCGAAACTCTACAAACGATCTTTGACAGTATTCGCCGGCCCTGCAGCTAATTTCATATTATCGACAGTTATTTTCGCCGGTATCATTTATGCTACGGGCACCGTATCAAACGAACCGGTCATTGAAAAACTTGTTTCTCTGCCTCAATCACATTCACAACTGCATGAAGGTGATAGGGTTCTTGCAATCAACGGTGCAAAAGTTGAAAGATTTTCAGACATCATAAAAGTTTCGTCTGATTTGGATTACATGACCGATATCATCTATTCGGTAGAGCGTGATGGCCAAACGATAGATGTTATTGGGCCGTATCTATCACCTGCATTGGTGGGATGGGTAATGCCAGTATCACCTGCAAGTAAGGCAGGTCTTAAAAAGAATGATGTATTATTGTCCGTAGACGGCATTGAATTAAACTCGTTCTCGCAATTAATTGAAACGATTAAAGCCATCGACAAAAGCACTGTTGACTTGTTGGTCTGGCGCGATGGTCAGGAATTGACGATACCTATTTCACCTGAATTCAGAGATGTTCAAATCAGTGAAAACAAATTTGATAAGCGTATGATGATTGGTGTAGCCAGTGCCTTTGCTTTTAAATCGGGATATGATGATGTACCGTTTCTGAAGTCTGTTTATTATGGCGCGCGTAGTACATACTCAGTCATTACAAACTCGCTTAGCAGTATTTACTTGATTGTTTCGGGTGAGGTTGGTGCTGAAAATCTACAAGGACCGTTGGGAATTGCACAGATGTCAGGTGAGACAGCATCTGTCGGTTTGATGCCGTTTATCGAACTGATTGCCTTTATTTCAACAGCGATCGGGTTTTTAAATTTATTACCTATTCCGGTCTTGGATGGCGGGCATTTGTTGATGTACGGTTTTGAAGCATTGTTCCGTAGACCGCCCAGTGCAAAAGCTGTTCAGATAGCTATGACCATGGGGCTGATGTTGCTTTTGTCATTAATGATGTTTTCAACATTTAATGACTTCACAAGAATGTTCTGATCTGTGTCAAAATAGGTGGTGTAACAAGTAATCACGTGTTATACCGCCACCATCGATGGTTTATGACAGGCAAGAGCTAATCCGATGAATTTTAAGACAGTAAGTGAATTAATAAAAACCACCCTAAAATCCATGTCGCTAGTTGTTGCGGTAAGTCTTGTTTCGCTTAACAATACACCAGAGCTGAATGCGGCATATGCGCAGGCAACAGCCGTTTACAGCCGTATTGATGTCGCTGGCAACCAGCGTATTGCTTCGGACACTGTACGGTCCATAGCCGGTATTTCATCGGGTGAACGTGTCACTCCGGGACAGGTAAATGCAGCCGCGCAAAATCTTAATGAATCCGGATTGTTTGAATCTGTTGACGTACACCCCGAAGGGGGACGTTTGGTCATAGAGGTTGTTGAACATCCTACCATCAATCTTATCCGGATCGAGGGCAATAAAAAGCTGAAAGACGAAGCACTATTGGAGTTGGTACAATCAAAATCACGACGTGCCTTTTCACCGACACTTGCTGAAGCTGATGCCAAAACAATTGCCGGCGCCTATTCGGTTACCGGGCGTCTGGCCGCTAGTGTAACGCCTAAAATAATTCGGCGTAGTGATAATCGCGTTGATCTGGTCTTTGAAGTGAAAGAGGGCAAGATAACGGAAATTGGCCGCATAGCACTTATCGGCAACCGAGTGTATTCAGACAGGCGTTTGAAGCGTGTTCTGGCAACCAAACAAGCGGGATTGCTACGCAGTGTCGTCAAGGGCGATACATATATCGAAGACCGCATTGAGGTTGATAAACAACGGTTACGCCAATTCTATTCCAAACGCGGCTATATTGATTTTCAAGTGCAATCTACAACTGCTGAATTTTCAAAAGAGCGTAATTCATTTCAAGTCACATATAATATACAAGAAGGGCAGTCATATAGCTTTGGTAACATCTCTATTATAAGCTTGGAAAGTGATATAGATGCCGAAGAATATGTAAATTTGAATACGATCAAATCGGGTTCAACTTATATAGCGACACAGATTGATACTTTACTCGAGCGCATTGACCATAAAGCGGCTCTGGCAGGTAAGAATTTTATTCAATCTACACCGCGTATTACAAGAAATGATGCGGAACTGACACTGGATATAGAGATCAGCATTTTACGTGGCCCAAGAAGGTTTGTGGAACGTATTGATATTGAGGGTAATTCAACAACTTTGGACAGGGTCATACGGTCTAAATTCAATATCGTTGAAGGTGATCCGATCAATCAACGTGAAGTACGTCAGGCTACAGAAAGAGTTCGTAAATTAGGTTTCTTTAAAAACGTTGATATTCAAAGACGTGAAGGTTCCAGCCCGGAACAGGTAATTTTGGATGTAAACGTTGAAGAACAACAAACTGGGACAATTGGGTTTGGTCTGACAGCCAGTACAGATAACGGATTAGGCATTGCTGCGAATATTCAAGAAAGAAACTTTTTGGGACGGGGGCAAACTATTGGTGCGTCTATTGCCGCCTCATCCGAGGACAGTCTGCTAAGGATGAACTTTATCGAACCGGCCTTTCTTGGACGTGATCTTGCGTTTGGATTAAACATTGGAACCGGGGCAACCGAACTTGATAATACGCCATATGATACAGAAACACTGAACTTTGCCCCCAGTATTGGGTTTCCAATTAGTGAGAACGGGCGGTTAAGACTTTTCGCAAGATTTTCTAATGATGATATTTTAACAAATTCGGATACCGGCACCGGCAATGATGATCTTGGTGAAGCTTCGATTGTTATGCAGCCTGATTTTGGCACGCATTCAACTGGAATTTTAGCAGCAACTTACAGTTTTGATAAGCGAAACTCGATTATTGAACCGACGTCCGGTTATAAATTTTCTGTTACACAAGAATTTGCCGGTTTTACCGGGGACAGAACTTATTCACGTACAACTGTGGATGCAAAATACTTTAAATCGTTTTTCAATGAAGAAGTTATTTTGACGACCGAGTTTGAGGGCGGGGTTATCATTTCATCCGATGACGCAACACTTATTACAGAACGCTTTATGCTTGGGGGCGCAAACCTTCGGGGTTTCGAGCAACAAGGTTTAGGACCAAGGGATACAGTGGTTGATCAGGCTTTGGGCGGCAATCAATTTTTCACAATACGCACCGAAGCCAGCTTTCCAATCGGATTACCCGAAGAATATGGTATTCATGCTGGTGTATTTTTTGATGTAGGTTCGCTTTGGGGATTGGATTTCACTGGTGGTTTTGATGATAGCGCCACTCTTCGGGCAGCTATCGGTGTGACATTATTTTGGGAAACGCCACTTGGACCACTGCGGTTCGACTTTGCATCGCCCATCAAAAAAGAAGACTTTGACGAGACAGAGAGTTTCCGATTTTCAATTGCCACTCGGTTTTAAAAGCGGATGGGCAGGTTCCTACATCGTTTCGGTATTGTAGCAATATTAGTAAGTTTGTTGCATTCAAACGAAACGATGGCGCAAACCTATCCGACATCTGATCAGTTTCTATCAGTTGCAACAATTAACCAGGACAGGTTGTTTTCAGAGAGTCAGTTCGGCAAAAGTTTTAATCAGAAATTTCAAAACGACGCTACTTTATTAACTGAAGAAAATAGGCGTATTGAAAACGAATTAGCAATAGAAGAATCGGATCTTACACAAAAACGTAAAGAGCTTCAAAATATAGAATTTCGCAAGCTAGCGGAGGTTTTCAACAATAAAGTTGAAATTATTCGCCGTGACCAGTCTCAAAAACTAAACGATTTAAATGCGTCACGCATACAGGCCCAAAGAGCATTCTTTGCTCAGGCAAAACCCATAATAATAGATATGATGCAAGAGCTCGGCATTCAATTTATTTTAAACGATCAAGCAATTTTTATGTCGGGGAATTCGGGTGATATTACTGATGAAGCCATACAGCGTATTGATAAGGTTTTAGGTGCAGGCGTTCCATTGGACCAGCAATAGCCACTCTCTTGATCAATAGCCCATAGATTGCTAATCATTAATTATAACTTAAAAAAGGCCCAAACGCATGAGCGAGACCACATCCAGCACAATCAACATACAAGAAATTAAGCGATTAATTCCACATCGTTATCCGTTTTTATTTGTGGATAAAGTCAAAGAGCTTAATCCGAAAATCAGTGCTGTCGGAATTAAGAATGTGACGAATAATGAACCGCATTTTCAAGGTCATTTTCCATCACAACCGATCATGCCCGGTGTGACTATTGTTGAAGCCATGGCACAGACTGCAGGTATTCTGGTTAGCAAGTCGCTTGAGCTGGAAGACAGCGGTGCACTGGTTTATTTCCTATCGATAGATAATTGCAAGTTTCGCCATCTGGTAGGCCCCGGCGATGTCTTGGAGTTACATGTAAAGGTCATTCGTGGACGTGGCAAAATATGGAAGTTTCATGGTGACGCAATTGTTGATGGTAGAGTTGTTACAGAAGCAGATTTCGCCGCAATGATTATACCACCCGAAGAAGCTTAATATGGCTATTCACGATACAGCAATAATCCACCCTGCAGCAATTGTTGAAGACGGTGCCGTTGTTGGTGCAGATTGTAAAATCGGACCCTTTGCCGTAGTCGGCCCAGAGGTGGTTTTAGGCGATAATTGTGTCCTTAAATCACATGCTGTTGTAGCGGGCTGGACAACAATCGGTGATAAAACAACGATATATCCATTTGCTTCTGTGGGCCATGCACCACAGGATTTAAAATTTGCAGGTGAACGCACAAAACTTGAAATTGGATCACAAAACCGCATACGCGAAGGTGTTACCTTAAATCCAGGAACCCTGGGTGGTGGTAATCTGACAAAAATAGGCAACAATAATCTTCTCATGGTCAATGCACATATTGGACATGACTGCATTCTTGGAGATAATATTGTTGTTGCCAATGGTGTCAGCCTTGGTGGTCATGTAATTGTCGAGGATAATGTCGTACTTGGCGGTCATTCTGCTATTCATCAATTTTGCCGTATCGGAACAGGTGCTATGTTGGCAGGGTTTGCCGCTGTAGCCGAGGATGTTATTCCATTTGGAATGGCACACGGCAATCGTGCAGATTTAACGGGGCTTAATCTGGTCGGTCTTAAACGTAGCGGTTATGATAAATCTGACATAAATAGTTTGCGTGCAGCATTTAAAGATGTGTTCCATCAAGATACCGGCACTTTACAAAACCGTTTGACCCAAGCCTTGGCCGATTATCCCGAAAGCGGTCTGGTTGCGCAAATGGTTGCCTTTGCCCAGTCCGATACTTCGCGCGGTTTATGTACGCCTAAGGGACGTTAACCCATGTCACAATCCCCACTTGCGATCCTTGCCGGAAAAGGTCGCTTGCCCGAAATGCTTGCGGCCACAGCCAAACAATCCGGGCGCAAGGTGGTATTAGTATGTTTTAATGGATTTAAACCGGATTGGGTTACAGACGAACAATTGATCGAAGCCAGATTTGAAAAGCCCGGTACCATGTTCAAAGCTATGAAAGCTGCAGGTTGCCGCGATGTTGTTTTTGCAGGGTACATTATAAGGCCACGCATTAATCCATTGAAGTTTGATCTAAAAATGATCTCTGTTGCAGCAAAGTTGCTGCCAACATTGAAAAGTGGTGATACGGCGACATTGGATGCCGTGCGGTCAGTTTTTGAGGCCGAAGGGCTGGAAATTCAAGGCGCGCATGAAATATTAAAAGATCTTTTAGCCCCCGGGGGAACTTTAACCAAAGCGACGCCGTCGGAGGATGATTTTTCAGATATAAAACGGGCACAAAATATTGTCGCACAAATAGGCATTGCCGATGTTGGACAAGGCGCTGTCGTGGCGCAAGGGCTATGTCTGGGGATTGAGTCCATTCAGGGAACCGACGCTATGCTGAATTTTGTAGCGACAACATCTGCGGATTACCGGCCCGATGAAAATGCCGGGCAAGGCGTATTGTTAAAAGCACCTAAACAGGGGCAGGACTGGCGGATTGATTTACCGGCAATTGGCCCTGACACAGTCGAAAACGCGGCAAAAGCCGGTTTAAGCGGGATTGCCATACAGGCCCAAGGCGTTTTGGTTCTGGGTTTGGAAGAAACTATCGCCGCTGCCGACAGGTTGGGTTTGTTTATTCACGGGTTTGACGCAGAGAGCGTCTCCTAATGGCTGACCCGCTTAAGGTTTTTATCATTGCAGGCGAGCCCTCGGGTGACAAGCTTGGTGGGAACTTGATGCAAGGCCTAAATCAGCTGACAAAGGGTCAAATTACATTTTGCGGCGTTGGCGGCGAAATGATGCAAGCCGCAGGGCTGACATCTCTGTTTGCGATGTCTGATCTGACTATTATGGGCTTGTTTGAGGTTATTCCATCCATTCCCAAAATTAAACGACGCATCAGTCAAACTGTAAAAGCTGCATTGGATATGAAGCCGGATGTGTTGATAACGATCGACAGCCCTGACTTTTGCCTGCGTGTGGGTAAACAATTGCGCAAACATTACTCTGATCAATTGGTGGTTCATTATGTGGCACCATCGGTTTGGGCATGGCGGCCGGAACGTGCGGCCAAAATGGCAAAATCAGTTGATCACGTTTTGGCGTTATTACCATTTGAGCCACCCTATATGCAGGCTGAAGGTATGAGTTGTGATTTTGTCGGACATCCTGCTGCAACTGAGGAAATACCAACAAACGCTGAAATAAAATCTGTTCTGGCTGAACTGGGATTGGAACCTGAAGACCAGATTATAACAATCCTGCCGGGATCACGTCGTTCTGAAATAAAAAGACTTTTACCGATCTATATGGATGTAATTGAACTTATTCTAAAACAACAACCGGCTGCCAAGTTTGTATTGCCCGCAGCCAGACCAATCCTGGATGATGTTCATGCACATCTATCACAACGCGCTTTACCCATTCATGTTCTTGATCCAACGGATTTTGATCCGTTTGTTGCAGAACAGCGCAAACGCGTAATTTATGCGGCTAGTCAGGTTGCCCTTGCCACATCGGGAACGATTGCATTGGATTTGGCAAAGCAACGTTGCCCGATGGTTGTGGCCTATAAAGCCAGTTGGTTGACCGAAAGGGCTGTTAAACGGTTGGCTAAAATTGACCGCGCCAACCTTATAAACATTATAACCGATAGTTATGTTGTTCCTGAACTATTGTTTGAAAAATGCACAGCTGAAGCTGCTGCACAATCGGTTTTGTCTATTTTAAGTGAAGTAGAAACCAGACAGGCGCAGGTTTTAGCCTGCACCGATGCCATGCAGCAATTGGGTGAAGGGGCAGAAGATCCCGGATTGCGAGCGGCAAAATCCGTTCTGAATGTTATTCACAAAAATCAGCAGTAATCCCACTGGTCGCTTGAACCAATGTTCCACATGCAATTGAAAATAAGTGATGCGGCGTACCTGCCGCGGCCCAAACAGTTTCAAATGAAAGCAGTGTAGGATCTATAAAACAGCGGATAGGGTTTAGATGCCCAATCGGGGATACACCGCCGATGGCAAACCCTGTTTGTGCACGTATTAGGGCAGCGTCAGCTTTGCCCAACTGCTCACCGGCAATGACAGCGGCTTTCTTTGGTGAAACACGGTTTCCGCCTGCAGTTAAAAACAGAATTGGTGAATTACTGGTTTGGCCTAAAAAAATGATCGACTTCGCGATTTGGTTGAGATGACAATTAACTTCACCCGCCGCCTGTTGTGCGGTAGTTGTCGGTACATCCATCTTAAGAATATCAATTTTTAACCCAAGTTCTTCTGCATGCTGCATCACGCGCTTTAAACTTTTACTCATCATTCTTACCCGTATAAAAAGCTTTCATCTTGACCTTGCTAACAGCACCGCCCACAAATGCCTATGGCATTGATTGATCAAATTACACACGCACCTATTCCCTATGAAACGGATCTAGGCTTAGGGACTGCATCTGTGTGTGGTCATACAAGCGGGCCTGTCTGTGACCTTTTGGTCGGAACTGCGGGATGCAGCCCGTATTTACGCAGCCTGATGCACAAAGAAGAAAATTGGCTGACCGGAATTTGGAACCAAGATCCTGCAAAATGTTTTCAGGATATTTTAGATAACATTGATCACAATAATCTTTCCAGCGGTTTGCGTGAAGCTAAGCGCCGGGTGGCATTATATACGGCCATATGTGATCTGGGCGGCGTCTGGGACTTGGAAGAAGTGACAAAAGCCCTGACAACATTTGCGGATTTTGCAACTCACGCAGCGCTGAAGCATCTTGTCCAAACCGAGATCGCGCGTGGTAAGATGCCAGTAGAGGCGGGCGGCAATGCGGATGAATGCGCAGGTATCTTTGTTTTAGCAATGGGTAAGATGGGGGCGTTTGAATTAAACTATTCGTCTGATATTGATTTGATCTGTTTCTTTGACGATAGCCGCTACAGTCTTGAAGATCTGGACGAGGTCCGCCCGCATTTAATCCGTATTGTGCAACGCATGGGCAAACTGCTTTCCGATGTCACGGCGGACGGTTATGTTTTTCGTACTGATTTGCGTTTGCGCCCCAATCCATCAGTTACACCTGTTTGTATCTCAAGTGCTGCTGCTATGCGTTATTACGAAACGGAAGGGCGGACATGGGAACGTGCCGCATTTATCAAGGCGCGCAGCTGTGCCGGTGACATCCCGGCTGGCACGCGGTTTTTGGAAAATCTCAGGCCGTTTGTGTGGCGAAGACATCTGGACTTTGCAGCCATAGAAGACGCGCATGATATGCGTTTGCGCATCCGATCACATAAAGGCCTTGCAGGGGATATAAATCTGGCCGGTCATAATTTAAAATTAGGCCGTGGTGGTATACGCGAAATCGAGTTTTTCGCCCAAACCCGCCAGATGATTGCAGGTGGTCGCGATGATAATTTGCGCGACCGTCGTACAGTCACATCATTACATGATCTGGCTCAAAGCGGTTGGATTGAACCGGATGTGGCAGATAAGTTAAGTGCTGCATATCGTGCGCACCGTTTATGTGAGCACCGCATTCAGATGATTGGGGATTTGCAAACCCATAGCCTACCCAACAGTGATGCGGAAATGGATCGATTTGCCAGGTTTTGCGGCTATGGTGATACCGGTAAGTTGAAGGTCGAAATTAAACTGAGGTTGCAATCAGTCCACAATATCATCGAAGCATTTTTTGCACCGGATCTATCTGCAACATCTGAAAGTACAGACTATGAAAGTGCTTTTCGGCAATGGGAAACGTTGCCGGCTTTCCGCAGCACACGGGCCGTGGATATTTTTCAACGTTTGAAACCGCAAATTACAGACGGGATAAATAGTGCGGAAAATCCTGATGAAGCGCTGGTACTTTTTGAAACCTTTTTGCGCGGCCTTCCATCGGGTGTTCAGGTGTTTTCCCTGTTTGATGCCAATCCCAAAATTCTTGATCTTGTGCTGGACATTGTAATCACAGCCCCATCACTTGCCAGCTATCTATCACGTAACGCAGGCGTTTTGGATGCGGTTCTGTCAGGAGAGTTCTTTGAGCCGCTTCCGGATAAGGCGGCACTTGTTCTGGAGTTACAGAAACTATTAATACAAAGTGATGATTATGAAGATCAGTTAAACATCACAAGGCGCTGGATGAAGGAACGCCATTTTCGGGTGGGTGTTCTGCAATTGCGTAATATTGCAGATGCTTTCGAAGCGTCATTGGCTTATTCGGAATTGGCACAGGCATGCCTGATCGGATTGTTACCAAAGGTGGAAGCAGAGTTTGCACGTAAACACGGCGAAATAGAAGGTAGCGGTCTGGCTATTTTGGCAATGGGCAAACTTGGTTCCAATGAAATGACTGCCACGTCTGATCTTGATTTGATCGTGATCTATGATCCGGCTGGACAAGAAGCTTCAAACGGAAAACGCCCGCTTGCGACAGTTCAATATTATGCACGCCTTACACAAGCGTTGCTTACTGCATTGTCGTCACCAACCGCCGAAGGCAAGCTATATGAGGTTGATATGCGTCTGCGTCCTTCGGGGCGCTCGGGGCCTGTAGCTACAAGCGTGTCGGGATTTGAAAATTATCATAGAAACAAAGCCTGGGTCTGGGAACATCTTGCTTTGTCTCGTGCAAGTGTTGTGGCAGGTGCGCCGCATGTTGTTGATCAGATCCAAAAAATACGTGCAAATGTAATTTGCTCCAAACACGAACGCGCGAAAATATTTTCAGATGTAACCGAAATGCGTGCACGTCTGGCACAATCCAAATCGAAGAATACCACTTTATGGGAAGTTAAGGAAGTACCGGGCGGACTGCTGGATATTGAATTGCTTGCCCAAGCCTGTGCTTTGATTTGCAATATTATGGAAAACAATCCGAAGGGACAGTTAAGTCTTGCCGTTGATCATGGCCTGTTAACGGCTGAAGATGCCAAACATTTGATTGATACCCATAACCTGCTTAGCCAAGTTCAACATACCGGTCGGTTGCTGGTAACCGGTGCGTTTGATATAGAGGCATTGGGTAAAGCCAGCCTGTCACATATCCTGACTGCAACAGGTTTTACTGACAGAGTGACGCTTGAAGCGGCATTAAGGTCGAAAACAAGTGATGCGCAAGAAATAATTATGAAGTATCTGTCAAATGTCTGAAGCAAGGGTTTGATGTGGCTGTTTTCAAGGGAAATCTGGATATTGATCCGCGCGGTATGATCTATGAAGCATATCGCATCGAAGGTGTGAGCCTTGAAGAATGTAGAATGATATTTCTGGATTGGGCGCTAAACACCCCGCAAGGTGATACAAAAGCGCATTTATACGAACTGCTAGCCGAATATGAAGCTGACAATACAGATCATCCGATGACACATGTGATTAAAGATGGATTGAAATCGTCCGGAACTGACGGAAAAAGACGCGGCGGCCGTTTGGCGCGCGTTTTGAAATGAGCAGCAGACCCGATACTAGTTAAATAACATGCAATCAACACCACTTTACACCGCCTAAGGTCCCTCCAAGATAAAAATGGGTCTGTGCCCCCAAAGGCTGTAATATAGGTAGGCATTAAAAGTAACATTTCAATGTTTTTTTAATTATATTTTTAAAATATTATGCGATCATAGCCTATGCCAAAGCCGCTAATATTCGTGCCCAACTACGCACGCCTTTGTGGAAGCTGCGAATGTCGTATTTTTCGTTTGGCGAGTGGATGCTGTCATCGTCTTGACCAAAGCCGATCAATAGGCTTTCAATGCCGATAATATCCTGAAAATGACCTGCGATCGGGATCGAGCCGCCACAGCCAACAAAGACACCCTCATTTGCCCATTCATCTGACAGTGCATAGCGCGCTGTTTCAAATGCGGGGTGGTCAATGGCCATGTTGGACGCATTGTCACCGCTTCCGTCGTGGAAGTTAACCGAACAATCTTCCGGCAGGTAGCTTTTAACATGTGCTCGAAAGGCCGCTTGGATTTTATCGGGGTCCTGCTGACCGACAAGACGAAAGCTGACTTTGGCATGGGCTTCAGACGGCAGAACGGTTTTAAAACCCTCACCCGTGTAGCCGCCCCAAATACCGTTTACCTCTGCGGTCGGGCGTGACCAGATCATCTCTAACACGCTGCGGCCCTCTTCGCCTGCGGGTTTTGAAAGTCCGACTTCGCTCAGGAACTTCGCGCCGTCAAAATCCAGATTTTTCCACTGTGTTGCGATATTTTCAGGCAGTTCATCAACACCGTCATAAAAACCTTCCAGTGTCACATGGCCGGTATCATCATGCAGATCGCCCAAGGCCTTGGTCAAAACCCGAATGGGGTTGATCGACGGGCCGCCATACATGCCCGAGTGCAAATCTTTGTTGGGGCCGATAATGGTCAATTCTTCTTTGACCATACCGCGTAGCATGGTCACGATGGACGGTGTATTCCGCTCGACCATACCTGTGTCGCAAATCAGGGCAATATCTGCACGCAGTTCATCTTTATTGGCGTTCATATAAGGGATCAAAGAAGGTGAGCTGCTTTCTTCTTCACCCTCAAAGAAAATCGAAACTTTGGTCGGTAATTCGCCCGTCACCGTTTTCCATGCACGACACGCCTCAACAAATGTCATCAACTGCCCTTTGTCGTCGGATGTTCCGCGACCGCGCAAAACTTTGCCGTTCGGTGTGTCCTCGACTTGGGGATCAAACGGCGGGTTGTCCCATAATTCCAACGGGTCGACAGGTTGTACATCGTAATGGCCGTAAAACAACACATGCGTTCCGTTTTCCTGAGCCCCATGCGCCATAACCATCGGATGCCCCGTTGTTGGGCGCTTGCTTGCATCAAACCCGATGGATTTAAGATCTTCCACCAACCAATCAGCCGCTTTGTCACATTCCTGCGCATAAGCAGGGTCTGTCGAGATGCTTTCAATCCGCAACAGATCTTTCAGGCGTTCGATGGCGGCGTTCTGGTCGGCATCGATATGGGCAAGAACTTTTTCTAAGGACATTGGAGGACGGCTTTCTATTTTCGGGCGCGTTGTCGCCGTTTTAGTACAATGGCTTCAACAGGTGATGGGGAGGGGTTCCAGAACTGTTCCACCAATTTGTCAGAACTTATATTTTCAATCGTGATTTTTGTGTAGTCATCGGATATTAAATCCACAAAAGTTTCATGCGCAATCACCGGTGTCGCAAAAGCAAACAGAACAACTGGCAGAAATGCTGATTTCATGATCTATCTCATTACAATGTGAATACAATTTTAACTACACAGTGTTTTACAGGCAAGTTAAAGAGGAAACTATGGTTAATCGATTTTTCATATTTTTATCCCTGATTGCAGGCCCTGCATTGGCCGAGCCACCGGCTTTGGGCTTGCCGCTGGAATGCACATTGGGTGAAACCTGTTTTGTTCAACAGTATATGGATTTGGATGAAACCAAGGGTCTGCGCGACTTTGGCGGTGGAAAGGCCACATATGACGGGCATAAGGGGACGGATTTTCGTATAACCAGTCGTGTGGCGATGCGCCACGGCATTAATGTACTGGCTTCGGCCTCTGGCTGGGTTGAAGCGACACGCAACAGTGTTGTCGACCGTCTTTTGCAAACGGATTACGATTTTGCCGAAGCAAAGGGGAAAGAGTGTGGAAACGGTGTTTTACTGGTTCACAGGGACGGCTGGAAAACGCAATATTGCCATTTGAAACAGGGTAGTATCATCGTGAAACCCGGGCAGATGGTGCAAAAGGGCGATGCGTTGGGGCAGGTGGGTCTGTCGGGTAAAACCCAATTTCCGCATGTGCATATCACGGTGTTCAAAGACGATAAAAACATTGATCCGTTTGAACCCGAAAACAACCTTTGGGATGACGATCTGCGTGCTGGTTTGGCATACCAGCCGACCCGTCTTATCAACGTGGGATTTGCCGATGCCGGTGTGAATATGGCCGAGGTTGCATTGGAAAAGTTCGCGGATTTCAGGCCCAGTCACACCTCACCTGCGTTGGTGGTCTATATGCGGGCGATCAATCTGGTGAAAGGGGATCAAATTCGACTGACACTGACAGGGCCGAACGGGCAGATTATATCGAAAACCTATGATCCGGAGGCTAGTCAAAAAGCGGTGCAAATTTATTTCGCCGGTAAAAAACTGCCCGCAGGTGGCTGGCCCGACGGGGAATATACAGGGTTGGCCGAGGTGCTGCGGGACGGGGCGGTGGTGGACACAAAAACCGTCCGTAAGGCTACGCCGTAAGCTGATCCGATATAGGATAATATGGAATGTCCCAGTTGGGACAGGGGGTTAAGCTATTGATAATAAATGGGTTATCAAAATTATATCTTATTTTGGCAGTATAGCCACGATGGTGGCACTGCCTTTTTAACTTACATTACTTAGATGGATGATAACCCCGTTGGCAGTATACACTGGCGGGGATGTTGAGGTTGTTAGTGTATAAATGAAGGTTATTCGCGCTTAGATGTTACTTTACCTGAAACTGGATCTAGCTGTTCCGAGCTAAACTTAATACGATCATCTAAAAATCTGCTTACCAAGGATTCAAATTCTTCTGAAGTGAAATGAAAAAGAGAGTTTTTCTCCTGCCAATCGGAAGCTACTAAAATCCCATCAGGTAAGTGTTTGCTACCCGAGATAACTGCTAAAGTGCTGGCATGAAGGAATTTACTAACAATATCATTTGGTCGCGTCTGGATTTTTTGCCTACCGCTCATGTTATAATTTTCGAAAATATTACCGCCAGTAGTATCTCGAAATTTCTCGCGAAAACTTTTAGAATTTGCAGCTGGGATTTTCCAAACATCTAGGTTTGAATTTATTAAATTGTCCGTCAATAATCTGCATTCGATTAAGCGGCGCATCGAAAAAGAGCATAAACTGAATGAACGCTCAAACAAATGGTATGGATTATATTCTGTACTAACGTCTTTAATTATCTCTTCTAAATATAATAATACATTTTGTTGCTGCTCTAAAAGCTCGTTTTTCCAAGTATAGTCTGCCCAATTCGAATAGCTTATCTTACCGTAGGTGAGCATTTTTTCTATATTATTATTTTCTGGCATGAGGTTTCCATCGCATATGTCTTCAATACCCCCGCCAAATCCAGCCACCACCGAAAATCCGTGTGCCATCCCCCTCATAGAACACGCAAGCTTGCCCCGGGGCGACGCCTTCTTCGGCTGTCAGCAACTCGACCGTAGCGGTGTCCGGCCCAAGCGGGCGGATAATGGCGGGTTTGGGGGCGCGGGTTGAGCGCACGCGCACGTCGACGTGCCATTCAGGGCGGGCATCGAAGGGTTCATCGCCCAGCCAGTTGATCTCTCGTATGGAAATATGGGTGGTGCCAAGTGCCTCTTTCGGGCCGACGATGACCTGTTTCAGCTCTGGATCGAGTTTCACCACATAAAGCGGTTCGCGCCCGCCGATGCCCAAGCCCCGGCGTTGGCCGATTGTGTAGTGGATGACACCTTTGTGCGTTCCCAGAACCGAGCCGTCCAGATGCATGATCTCGCCGGGGTCAGCGGCACCCGGGCGCAGCTTTTCGATCACGGCGGCATATGAGCCGTTGGGTACAAAGCATATATCCTGACTATCGGGTTTGTCGGCCACGGGCAGACCGAACTTGCGGGCCAGATCGCGGGTTTCGGCCTTGGACTTTAAGTGGCCCAAAGGAAAGCGCAGGTAATCCAGTTGTTCTTGTTTGGTCGAGAACAGAAAATAGCTTTGATCGCGGTCACCGTCAGCGGCTTTGTGCAATTCAGCCTTATCGGCACCTTGAAAGCGTTGGATATAGTGGCCCGTGGCCATGCAATCGGCATCCAGATCCTTGGCGGTTTCCAAAAGGTCACGGAATTTCACCCGTTCATTGCAGCGGATACAGGGGACGGGGGTGGCACCGGCAAGATATGCGTCGGCGAATTCGTCGATAACGCTTTCCTTGAAACGGTTTTCATAGTCCAGTACGTAATGCGGAAAGCCCATTTCTTCGGCGACACGGCGCGCATCGTGAATATCGCGGCCTGCACAACAGGCACCTTTTTTGGCCAAAGCGGCCCCGTGGTCGTAAAGTTGCAAGGTGACACCAACCACATCATAGCCATCAGAGGCCAAAAGGGCTGCCACAACAGAGCTGTCAACGCCGCCCGACATGGCGACAAGCACACGTGTATCTTTGGGCGCTTTGGCAAAACCCATCGAATTCAGTTTGGTTATTGTATCGGTTGACATGGTTACGATCCTGTTAATGTCTCGCTTTATAATAAAAGGCTACACACTCACAAGGGCCGCTTTCATATGTGATTAAGGGATTTGGGCCAAAACCTGTGCATAGGCAATATGCGAGATACAGATGTATGTAAAAAAACCAAAGGGCCAAACTTTGTAACCTTGCCGAACGGGCGCAAGCTGACACGGTCCGATTTACCCCCGTCAAACACCAAACGCTGGGTCGCCTCACGCAAGGCAAGCGTGGTTTTGGCAGTGCAGGCGGGCCTGATTGACATGGGCGAGGTCTGTGAGATGTATGATTTATCGCAAGAAGAGTTCGATTGTTGGGTGGATGCCGTAAAAATACACGGTATCAGTGCGTTAAAGGTAACAAAGCTACAAAAATATAGACAACCCTAGGTAGAAATGCTATTTTGTTCTCGGGAGTAACGAGTGGTTAACCATTGTTGCGCAGAGTATGGAAGATATTAACTGACCGTTCGCGGAGGCAACACATGCGTATACTACTCGTCGAAGACGACCCCACCACATCCAAAAGCATCGAACTGATGCTTCAAAATGCCAATTTCAACGTTTATGCCACCGATTTGGGTGAAGAGGGCATCGATCTGGCAAAGCTCTATGATTATGATCTGATCTTACTGGATTTGAACCTGCCTGATATGGATGGCCATGAGGTTTTGCGCCAATTGCGCAATGCCAAGGTACAAACCCCGATACTGATTCTATCCGGTTACGATACTGTAGAAGATAAAATCAAAGGTTTCGGTTTCGGTGCTGATGACTATCTGACAAAGCCATTTGACCGCGCTGAACTTGTCGCCCGTATTCTGGCCATTGTGCGCAGATCACAAGGGCATGCGGAGTCGGTGATCGAAACCGGTAGTATTTGTGTTAATTTGGATCAAAAAACTGTTGCTGTCGGTGATGCACAGGTCCATCTGACCGGTAAGGAATATCAGATGTTCGAGCTTTTATCGTTGCGTAAGGGGACGACCCTGACGAAAGAAATGTTCCTGAACCATCTATATGGCGGTATGGATGAACCGGAATTAAAGATTATTGACGTGTTTATTTGCAAATTACGTAAAAAACTGGCCGAAGCCACCGGTGGTGAAAGCTATATTGAAACTGTCTGGGGGCGCGGATATGTTTTGCGTGATCCTGTTATGGAGCCCAAAACGGCCTTGGCCGTTGCCGGGTAACCAAGGAATCGCTGGACGGTTTTAACAACCCATCGTACACCTTAGATGGTTAAGTCTGATGGGGTAGAATGACCAAAGAGGTGCCAGTTTCCGAACTTTCAAAGTCACAAGCGCGTGCAGAACTTGCACGGCTTGTGGAAATATTGTCTGCGGCTAATGCGGATTATCACAGCAAAGATGCACCCACGATATCGGATGCGGAATATGACCGTCTGAAAAAACGTAATGCGGATATAGAAGCAGCTTTTCCTGATTTAAAACGCGATGACAGTCCAAGTGATCAAGTAGGCGCACCGGTTTCGGAAACGTTTTCAAAAATCACACACCGCGTGCGGATGCTATCCTTGGGCAATGCGTTTAACGATGAGGATGTGCAGGATTTCGACGGGCGCATTCGTAAATATCTGGGCCTGACCCCTGATATGGATTTGCTCTATACCGCAGAACCGAAGATTGACGGTTTATCACTGTCTTTGCGCTATGAAATGGGTCGACTGATACACGCGGTGACACGCGGTGACGGGGAGGTTGGTGAAAATGTTACCAACAATGCGCGCACCATATCGGATATTCCCCAAACGATTACAAATGCGCCAGCGGTTTTGGAAATTCGCGGCGAGGTCTATATGGGCCACGCCGATTTTGCGGCACTCAATCAACGCCAGACGGAAAAAGGCGCAAAACTATTTGCCAACCCGCGCAATGCTGCTGCCGGTTCATTGCGGCAACTGGATGCGAAAATAACAGCCTCAAGGCCGTTAAAGTTTTTCGCTTACGCATGGGGGGAATTATCGGAAGCTTTGGCTGATACGCAAATGGATGCAATCGCGCGGATGAATCACATGGGTTTTTCGACCAACCCGCTAACCGAAATTTGCCATGGACCCAATGATCTGATTGTACATTATGCCGCAATAGAAGATCAGCGTGCGACGCTGGGGTATGATATAGACGGTGTGGTTTACAAAGTTAATGATCTGTCGTTGCAAGCCCGCCTCGGCTTTCGTGCCACAACACCGCGTTGGGCAATTGCCCATAAATTTCCCGCCGAGATTGCCCATACCCGCATTGAAGCGATTGAAATTCAGGTCGGGCGTACGGGCGCGTTATCACCGGTTGCACGCCTTTTACCTGTCACAGTGGGCGGTGTGGTGGTGTCGAATGCGACGCTGCATAACGAGGATTATATTGCCGGGCGTGATAGCAAGGGTAACACAATCCGTGAGGGGCGCGATATTCGGGTGGGCGATTGGGTCGAAGTATACCGCGCCGGCGATGTCATTCCCAAAATTCGCGATGTTGTTCTGTCAAAACGCACTGACGATAGTCAACCTTATGTCTTTCCGGATGTTTGCCCTGAATGTGGTTCGCCTGCTGTCCGCGAAGACGGGGATAGTGTGGCGCGTTGCACGGGCGGAATTATTTGCCCTGCGCAGGCAGTTGAAAAACTAAAGCATTTTGTTTCTCGTAGTGCTTTTGACATTTATGGTTTAGGAAGCAAACAAATCGAGATGTTCTTTGATGATATAGACCTGCCGATCAAAGAACCTGCAGATATTTTCAGGCTGGAACATCGCGATACAGCTAATTTGGCCAAACTGAAAAACCGTGATGGCTGGGGTGGTAAATCCGCGTCAAACCTGTTTGCCGCCATTAACGAAAAACGTAAAATTCCATTGAACAAGCTGATATTTGCCCTTGGTATTCGCCATGTCGGCGATACCAGCGCATCGCTTTTGGCACATAGTTTCGGATCATGGGATGACTTTATCACAGCAATGGACCGTGCTGGCGGTCGTCAGGGTGAAGCTTGGGATACATTGAACGCAATTGACGGTGTGGGGCAGGTGATGGCAACAGCTTTGGTCGATAGTTTTCATGACCCGAAAACACGCGCGGCAATTGATCGCCTGATTGCCGAATTGGACGTTCAGGATATGGAAAAACGTGCGACTTTAGATAATCCCGTTGCGGGCAAAACCGTTGTTTTTACCGGCGCTTTGGAATTGATGACACGGGCTGAGGCAAAGGTCAGGGCTGAAAACCTAGGTGCAAAAGTCGCAGGCTCGGTATCCAAAAAAACCGATTATGTTGTGGCAGGGCCGGGTGCCGGATCCAAGGCAAAAAAAGCAATAGAACTTGGTGTAACTGTTTTATCCGAGGCTGCATGGCTTGATCTGACAGGTCAAACAGGGTGATAACGGTAAGATGAGCCGTCGCCCCGAAATACTCTTTCCATTATTTGCCGATCTGAAAGGTCTGGACGGTGTCGGGCCACGTACTGCGGAACATTTTGCCAAGATGGATGTGGAAAAACCACGCGATTTGTTGTTTACACTGCCGCATAATATTGTTGACCGCAAAATAATCAGCAGCATTAATCAGGCCGAATTACCCAGTGTTGTGACAGTAGAGGTCGAGGTTGGTTTGCACCAACCCAATGCGGTTAAAGGCAAGCCTTACCGCGTCATGGTTCAGGATGCGGAAACTTCATTTCAATTGGTGTTTTTCCACGCCCATGCGGATTGGTTGCGCAAGCAATTACCGGCTGGTCAACGGCGGGTCATATCCGGAAAGCTGGAGATATTTGACGGTTTGGCCCAGATGGTGCATCCGGATTATATACTGCGTGCAGGTGAAATCGAACAAATCCCGCAAATTGAAGCGATATATCCACTGACAGCGGGTATCACGCAAAAAATTATCCACAAAGCAGCCCTTAGCGTGTTGGAACGTGTGAGTGATTTGCCGGAGTGGATTGAACCCTCGGTTTTAAAGAAAAACGAATGGCCTGCATGGAAAGATGCCATTATAGCGGCCCACAGCCCCACAACACCCAGTGATCTATCGGCTACTAGTAAAGCGCGAGAGCGGCTGGCTTATGATGAATTTCTGGCGCACCAGACAACTTTGTCATTAGCACGCGCCAACAAAAGGCGGGCGAAAGGTTTTACAACCAGTGGCACAGGGATTTTGCGTAACAAGGTTCTTGCGGCATTGCCTTATAAGCCAACACATGCGCAAAGCCGTTCTATTGACGAGATTACAGGGGATATGGCCGGAGATAAGCGGATGAGCCGGCTATTGCAGGGTGATGTGGGTTCTGGGAAAACCTTAGTTGCTTTTATGGCGCTTTTGACCACGGTCGAGGCAAAGGGGCAGGGTGTTATGATGGCGCCGACAGAAATACTGGCGCGTCAACATCTGGCTGCTTTGCAGCCTTTGGCCGAACAGGCCGGTGTGGTTCTGGAAATTCTGACAGGTCGCGATAAGGGTAAAGAGCGCAAAGCCAAGCTGGAAGCGCTTGCCGAGGGGAATATCCATATTCTTGTGGGCACCCATGCTGTATTTCAAAAAGACGTGGAATTTGCAGACCTGCGCCTTGCCATTATAGACGAACAACACCGTTTTGGTGTGCGCCAACGCATGGATTTAAGTGCAAAGGGTATAGCGGTAGATGTATTGGTGATGACCGCAACGCCGATACCGCGCTCTTTGGAACTGGCGAATTACGGTGATATGGATATTTCGGTTCTGGATGAAAAACCGCCCGGGCGTAAACCTGTCGAGACGGTTCTTGTATCGAATACCCGTTTGGATCAGGTCATTACACGCCTGAAATCCGCGATTAAAGATGGCCGTCAGATATATTGGGTTTGCCCCTTGGTCGAGGAAAGCGAAGTTGTAGATTTTGCCGCTGCCGAGGATCGTTATCGGTCATTGCGTCTGGCGTTGGGTGAAGAATGCGTCGGCCTGGTGCACGGGCAGATGCCACATGCACAAAAAGATGCCGCTATGGCGGCGTTTCAGTCGGGTAAAACATCTGTGCTGGTCGCTACAACGGTTATCGAGGTAGGCGTTGATATTCCCAATGCTTCTATAATGGTGGTTGAGCAAGCAGAGCATTTTGGCTTGGCGCAGTTGCACCAGTTGCGTGGCCGCGTCGGTCGTGGCGCACAGGCCAGTACATGTTTGTTGATGTATGCACCACCTTTGGGTGAGGTTGCAGAGCGCCGTTTGACAGTGATGCGTGAAACCGATGATGGCTTTCGCATTGCAGAGGAAGACTTAAAATTACGCGGAGCAGGGGATTTGCTGGGTGTAGCGCAATCCGGTCTGCCAAGGTTTCGAATAGGTGATCTGGAAGTGCAAGCCGATCTGATGAAAATCGCGTTTGATGACGCCAGATTGTTGATAAATCAGGACCCGACCCTGAAATCACCACGTGGTGATGCGGTGAGAACACTTTTGTTCCTTATGGAACAGGATAAGGCTATTCGTTTATTATCAGTAGGTTAGGTGTTTATTCCACATCGACGTTCTGCTATGTTCGCAAATGTTCTCATAAAGTTCTTTACTTACAGTTAAGGATATGAGAACAAAGGGGCAACGAAATAATAAACACGGCAGGATAATATGAAACAGATCAATAAGCTCGCAACCCACTCACCTTTGGCCATTATAGAAGATGTTATTGGCCTTGCATCCATCGCCGTTATTCTAACGGTCGGTTTATACCTGCCCGGACTATAAAGTTTTGTCTGCAGCCTGTCTGGCATTCTAACAGGACCACCCATCCGAATGACCGTTGGTTTCTTCCTCGGGAAATATGGGGCTTAGTGCCCCGGCAACGTCGCCAGATTAAGGTATGCTCTAACTTAACGCCGCAACCGATTGGTTTGCGGCGATTTTTTCTGCATAATCTATGGCTTCCAAGGTTGCATCAAAAGCCAACAAGATAGATGCGTGGCGATTATTATAAGATTGTGCGGGCAGCAGGACTTCCAAATCGCCAAAAGGGGCAGCAGGGGGTGTATCATCGCCTTTTAACATTGCAAATAGTTGATCGCGTGCGGTTTGTATCTGTTCCTTGGACAAGCCCACAACATGAGAGGCTAAAACC
>JAJFHY010000191.1 GCA_021775375.1 Amylibacter sp.
TTGCCGAAGTTCATATTATCGGTTGTTGCCAAAGGTCTGGCGCCTGTTGCACATAAATTTCTATAGGCTTCGGCAACCGCTTGTTTGCCGCCCTCATATGGATTGGCTTTGCAATAGCGTGGCGTTACGTCCGATGTAAATGCCACAGCTTTTTCAGTACCATGAATGCGCACCACACCTGCGTCTGATCCGGGCCGTGCAACCGTATCGGCCATCACCATTTGGTCGTATTGTTCATAAACCCAACGGCGTGATGAGTAGTTCGCGCTGCCGACCAGTTTCAACAAGGCTTCAACTGCGTCCACTTCGGGCACATTTGTCAGGGCGGCGGGTTTGGGTGTTTCAACCCAAGGGCGGTCATATTCCGGGGCTGTTCCCGATAGTGCCTTCAGTGGCAAATCGGCCTTTACTTCGCCGTTGTGCAATACCAAAAAGCGATCTTCGGCGATGGTTTCACCGACAATCGCAAAATCAAGATCCCATTTATCGAAAACAGCTTTAGCTTCGGCTTCCAGTTCAGGTTTCAAGACCATCAACATGCGTTCCTGAGATTCTGACAGCATCATTTCATAAGCAGTCATGTCGGCGGCACGAATGGGTACATCCTCAAGGTTCAGCTTCACACCCAGATTGCCCTTGTCGCCCATTTCCACAGCCGAACATGTAAGACCGGCGGCACCCATATCTTGAATGGAAATAACCGCCCCGGTTTGCATCAATTCCAGCGTAGCTTCCATCAGGCGCTTTTCTGTAAACGGATCACCAACCTGAACAGTCGGGCGTTTGTCCTCGATTGTATCGTCAAATTCAGCTGATGCCATTGTCGCACCGCCAACCCCGTCGCGGCCCGTTTTGGCGCCTAAATATACTACGGGCATACCAATGCCGCTGGCTGCGGAATAGAAGATGCTGTCAGTCTTTGCCAGACCGGCTGCAAACGCATTAACCAAACAGTTTCCGTTATATGCTGCGTGAAAACGCACTTCACCGCCCACGGTTGGTACACCAAAGCAATTGCCGTAACCGCCGATACCCTCAACAACCCCGTTGATCAGGGATTTGGTCTTAGGGTGGTTTATCTCGCCAAAAGACAATGAGTTCATCGCGGCAATAGGGCGTGCGCCCATCGTGAATACATCACGTAAAATACCGCCCATACCTGTGGCCGCCCCTTGGTAGGGTTCGATGTAGGAAGGGTGATTGTGGCTTTCCATCTTGAAAACAATTGCGTCACCATCGCCAATATCGACAATGCCTGCATTCTCACCCGGGCCGCAAATGACTTGCGGGCCTTCTGTTGGTAGTGTGCGCAGCCATTTTTTTGAAGACTTGTAGGAACAGTGCTCATTCCACATCGCGCTGAATATACCCAATTCGGTATAGGTAGGTGTGCGGTTCAGCAAACGGATCACTTCGGCATATTCATCCGGTTTAAGTCCGTGGTCTGCGATCAATGTTTCTGTAATTTCCGGCTCGATGGTCATTAAATCATCCCCAAGATGCACATGTTTGCGGGCCTTTTACTGGTCTATTGGCAAAAGGGGAAGGGCGGAATGATCAAATAGGCTATAGCTAATGTAAAAATCCGAATGACAAAAAAAGAGGCCGAGCAATTGCTCGGCCTTGAAGTCCAACAGGGAGGTGAAGAAGTGCAGGAACGCAACAGTGTTGCTCATCTGCGCCGCTTCATCTCTCCATTTATATATGCAAACAGTTTACGGCAAGTGTAGATAGCGTGCGTTTATTGCATACCCGTTATTCGTTTCCTGCATATCGGATTTACTTAAGCTAAAGTAATGATCTAATGCATTGAATTTATTAATGATCCCGTGAGAGTTTTTTATACTCACGTATTTCTTCAACAATGAAATCACGAAAGGCCTGAACCCTTTTTGATTGCCGCAATTCCTCTGGGTAAGCCAGAAACACCGGTATTTCCTGACTTTCCTCATCGGGCAGCACCCGTATCAGCTCTGGAAATTTCTTACTGACATAATCGGGCAGCACACCAATTCCCACATGCCTGATCGTCGCTTGCAATACGCCAAAATAGTTATTCACGGTTAAATGCGATGTGTGATCTGTGTTTAACAGAGGCTTTAGCCATTTTACTGATTCAGAGACCTGCCGTGCAGTCAGGTTCTGGCTGAGGATTCTGTGAGAGCTAAGGTCAGAAAACTGTTGCGGTGTACCGAATTTTTCCAAATATTCTTGGGTAGCATAAAACCGCATGTTTACAGTCATCAAACGGCGACGCACCAGATCGGCCTGGCTGGGCTCTTTCATCCGTATGGCAACATCTGCTTCACGCATGGGTAAATCCAGGACGCGTTCTTCTAGAACAAGGTCGATTTTCAAATCTGGGTATTTGTCATAAAGCTTACCAATACGCGGGGCCAACCATAAGGTTCCAAAACCGGTTGTTGTTGTCACGCTTAGCTCGCCAAACACTTCATCTTCGGCATCTCGAATACGGGCTTCGGTACTTTCCAGTTTTTTGGATATATCGTTGGTTGCATCAAACAGCAGCTCGCCTTGTTCAGTCAGGATCAGTCCACGTGCATGGCGGTGGAACAAAATAACATCCAGGCTTTCCTCTAAAGCGCGAATTTGGCGGCTTACAGCGGATTGCGACAAGTGCAGTGTTTCGCCGGCATGGGTCAAGCTGCCAGCATCAGCCACCGCATGAAAAATGCGTAATTTATCCCAATCCATGATGTTCCCCAGCTATGCAATTTGTGCAACAATAGCTGATATAGCTATGATTTCTAGGGCAAACAGGCGGCAATCAGGCTTTTTGTAAAAAATAAACCTGTGTGCCATCACTTTCCGTTTGATCCAACAATTTATGGCCCTGTTCTGCGCAAAAATGCGGAACATCGACAATTGCAGCCGGGTCGGTTGTTTGCATTTTTAGAATCTGCCCTGATTTTAACGCCATCAGGCGTTTGCGTGCCTTTAGCACGGGCAGGGGGCACAGCAGCCCGGTCGCATCAAGTTCGGCATCCCAGTTCATATATTCGCAAATAAGCGGGCGTGTTACAAATGTCCACGCATATGTGACTTTTTGCTGCGTGACGCGGGTGGGTGATACCGTTAGAAGTGGCACATGTTTGGTATTGATCTATTTGACGCGGCCTTGATGCCGTCCCTCTTTGTGGCACTTTTAGCGGGTGTCATCAGTTTTCTGTCGCCTTGTGTTTTGCCGATAGTACCGCCTTATCTGGCCTATATGGGTGGTATATCCATGGCAGAGATGAAGGATGATAAAGTATCAAATAAGCCTGCTATATTCGCAGCTGTTTTCTTTGTGCTGGGTCTTTCCACGGTTTTTATATTCTTAGGCTTTGCTGCCTCAGCTTTTGGTCGTGTTTTTTTGCAATATCAAGAGCTTATGGGGCAAATTGCGGGCGGTGTTATTGTGATCTTCGGACTGCATTTTCTGGGTGTATTTACTATTCCGTTCTTGCAAAGAGAGGCGCGCCTTGATGCGGGTGATCGGGGTGGAAGTGCAATTGGGGCCTATATTCTGGGGCTTGCCTTTGCATTTGGCTGGACGCCTTGCATCGGCCCTATACTGGGGGCCATTCTATCAATGGCTGCCCAAGAAGCATCAATTACACGCGGAACGCTATTACTGGCAACATACGCCATTGGATTAGGGCTACCATTTATAATCGCTGCAATTTTCATCAACCGTGCAATCGGTGTGATGAATCGCTTTAAGCGCCATATGGGGATGATGGAGAAAATCATGGGCGGGTTGCTTGTGCTTGTTGGAGTGATGTTAATTACAGGTGCGTTTTCCAGCTTTTCATTCTGGCTTTTGGAAATGTTCCCGGCATTGAGCACAATCGGTTAAATCACCTTACTTTTTCGCAGATCACAGACTATAGTTTGCTTAAATGAACAAGCAGGCGTGCGAAGATGCCAAAACAGGCACAACAGGTTAAAAAGCGTAAAGTCTTTTATATACCGGGCTATGACCCGATGTTGCCTCGCCGCTACCGGGAATTATATCGTACCGAAGGGTCTGAGCAGGCTAAAATATCGGGTTATGACCTGACATTGACCGGCAGAGGCGGAAAGCCTGCGCATTACGGCTGGAGCGTGGATAGCATTATAGACGGCCAAAAAACCCATACGGATTTTGAATTCTTAATGTGGTCGGATATTGTGCAGGCATCAATGGAACGCAGTATTGTCGGCAGCTTTTGGTTGCTGGCGCGCACGGTATGGACTTATATCTCAACCGGGTCATTGTTTGCTTTGACGAAGCTACAAAAGGGGCCTGTTATTGCAGCACTATATCCTGTGGTGGTATTGTTGGGGCAGTTGTTATTGGGTTTGTTGCTGGGTTTCTTTGCATATCAAATTATTAGCATATTCACCCATTGGATATTAGGGGCCATTGTCGGATTTACCGTTCTGTCGGCGGTCATGATTTGGTTTAAATCGAAAGACAATAAAATATACGCTTATTACCTGATGCATGATTATGCGTTCTCGGCTCAATATAATGGCGATATTCCACCAGAGTTGTTGACCCGTATGGCCACGTTTTCCAATCAGATACATGCCGCTTTAATGGATGATGTGGACGAGGTTCTGGTCGTAGGGCATTCATCGGGTGCTCATTTGGCGATCTCGATATTGGCAGATTTAATACGTCGTCATGGTGTGCCTGATAATGGACCTAAGCTGGCATTTCTATCGCTGGGCCATGTTGTGCCTATGGTTAGTTTTCTGCCAAATGCTTGGATAGTCAGACGTGATTTGAACTACTTGTGCCAACGGGATGAACTGACATGGGTCGATGTTACAGCCCCCGGCGACGGCTGTACTTTCGCATTGTGTGATCCTGCTGCTGTCTCAGGGGTTGCTCCTGATAGGGGCCATACTTGGCCCTTGATCATATCGGCGGCTTTTACGCAAACTCTGTCAAAAGAATATTACAAAAGGATCAAACGTAAGTTTTTTCGCCTGCATTTCCAATATTTATGCCATTTTGATCGCCCTGATGATTATGATTACTTTCAAATTACCGCAGGGCCTATGACGCTTGGCGCGCGATTTGAAGGGCGTTCACCAAGCCCGTCTGTTATTACCCGCGCTGTGAATATCTACACCTCTCAGGTGGCCCCGGTATGAGCAAGGATTACACACCGCCTAAACCCATGCCGCGCGCTGAAAAAGTCTCAATCCTAACCCATATCAAGCTGTTTCAAAAAGATATTTTTGCGTCCCAACCCGCAAAGCTTTACCGTGCTTGGATGGCCGAGTACCGTTTGCCCTTTTACAAATCATATTTCATCAATGACCCTAAACTGGTTGATCATGTCTTGAACAAAGACCCCGATAATTTCCCTAAATCAGAGATTATCAAAGGTGCGCTGTATTCTTTGTTGGGGGACAGTGTGTTTGTAACCAATGGCGAGGTTTGGAAGAGGCAAAGGCGGATTATTGATCCTGCGTTTGAGGGTGGTCGTTTACGTGATATTTTCCCGTATATGCTGGACGCGGGAAATGCAGCGGTAGCACGACTTCAGCCCATAGCCGATGGCCGCACTGTCGAGATAGAAGCACAAGCCAGCCAAATCGCTGCCGACATAATTTTCCGTACGTTGTTTTCAATACCGATCACCGATGACATCGCCAAACAAGTGTTTGAAAAGTTTCGTGACTATCAGCGTTCGCAACCCTTGTTGAATATCGCGAGCTTTCTGAAAATTCCAAAGTGGATCCCGAAGTTTCAAGGACGGCGAACAACGCAAACCAGTACCGATATCCGTGCGTTGTTGATCCGGTTAACTGAAAACAGATTTGCTGAAATTCAGGCCGGCACAGCCCCTGATGATCTGGCAACGAAAATTATGACCACCAAAGACCCTGTTACAGGTGCTACATTTACGGCGTCCGAGATGGTTGACCAGGTAGCGATTTTCTTTCTTGCGGGCCACGAAACATCTGCCAGTGCTTTAGCATGGACACTTTATCTGCTGGCAGTTGATCAAGATACGCAGGCGCGTGTTGTAGATGAAGTCTCTGCTCTGGATGATTTCAGTTTTTCCAATCTTTCGAAGCTGACATTCACACGCAATGTTTTCCGCGAAGCTTTGCGATTGTATCCACCGGTACCGATGATGATCCGCGAAACGCTGCAAACCGAAGAGTTTCGCGATCGCGAAATAAAGGTTGGAAGCCAGATCGTTCTTAGCCCTTGGCATATCCAGCGCCACGAACGTTTATGGGATAAGCCCGATGTGTTTGATCCAGACCGCTGGAATACAGATGAAACCAGAAAATGTGCCCGAAAAGCATATATGCCGTTTTCAAGCGGTCAGCGGGTTTGCCCCGGCGCCGGTTTTGCAATGATCGAAGGGGTGTTGATGATTGCGATGCTTGTGCGTGCCTTCAAACTGGAACCATCTGGCAAGCCGCCGGTTCCAGTGGCACATCTAACGGTCAGGGCCAAAGACGGTATATTACTAAAGCTCACGAAGCGCCTTTCTGATACCAAGTCAACACAAACACTCTGATCGCAGACGCCAAACCGGCATCGACAAGGCGGGCGGCATCAATTTTTGCCGCCAGTTCGTTAATGGGTATCTCTTCATCTTGTGCAATTTGCACAAAGGCAGTCCAGAAAGGATCTTCCAGTGACACGCTTGTCCTGTGACCGCGTAGCGTAAGCGAGTGCTTTTGGGGGCGACCCAGATCAAGCTGATCTATAAGTGACGTTATCGCGATAATACGCTCCTAATCTGCAAAAAGAGAAAACCTTTCATCCCCCAAAGCCACAGTTTCAGTGACCTGTAATATCTTACGGGCTGCAGGGCCATATTTACTGGTGTCACTTTGAAGTTCGGGGAAGATTTCAAACAGTTCCTTGCGCGGCGCTGCATCAAGTGCAGACATTGCCATATGACCCGGATGGAAGCTTTCAGTCGCCGCACCATTTGCAAAAATTATCTCGTGCCGGTCAAATAGGATGTGAATGTAATCAGTGTATTTGACACCGTAATCAACCGTAACACTATAATCATTAATCAATCCTTTGGCAGGGGCTAAAACCTCGCGTTCTGCGTGTTCGATCAAGGCGCGATCAGCATCAATAAGCATACGATGTTGCGGCGACACATGCATATCGCGGTTAGGCACACCACGCCCAAAAGCATTTTCGCGGATGCGGATCGGGCGGAGTTTCGGAAAGGCCATAAGCCGTGCACCAGTAATGCGTTTTTTGCCGATCCAGCGGATTGCCTGTAGTCCGTTATCGGCAGTGATAACCAGATCATCAACAAGCAAATCCTCAACCAATACCGGGCCACGCGGTGTTGTTATATATGTGCCGGGTGTAAAGCAGATAATACTTGGAATAGAATTGTAAGGGATAGGGTCATTCGCCCCGCCATTATCAAGCTGGATATTCCGTAACCTGTCGCCTTGGGATAGCGAGCCTGATAAGACGACAATTCTGTTAACGGCGTCATCAACACCATCTGCCGCAGATGTCAGATAGGCAAATGTTACCGGCTGTCCCTGTACGGTCGCGGTATAGATTTCAACGCCGGTTCCCGTCCCGGCAAATGTTGGCCAGGCAGTGGATGTAAAATCTACACCACCAATGTTAAATTGAGGGCCAGTGTCCTGCGTGTTTGGGGTAAGTAAACCATCATCATCCACAATGGTCACAGTTT
>JAJFHY010000192.1 GCA_021775375.1 Amylibacter sp.
TTTTTCCGTCATATCAAAATGCGCCCGTATACCAATCACCGGATCAATCCAGTCCTCATCAACACTGGTTGTTGCACCAGGCAAAATACCAGGTAGGAAAGTGATGTCGGTTGCAGTGTTGAACCAGCGTATGCCTGCGGCAAGGTCTATGGTTACCTTTGGATTTTGGTACGCGCGGTAAGTCGCATAACCATTAAAAATTTGCGTCTTGAGAGCCGTGTCCACGCCGGAAAAAGCTGGGCCGGGCGTCGGGTTCCCGAAAGACAAATCCGTCAACATGTAGTCGGCAACGAAACCAAAGCGTCCGTTGTTGGCTTCAAAAGCCCCCATGAAAGCCATGTCAAGATTGTCCAGCGCATCACTGAAGCTTAAAGTGGTTTCCGCCCCGCCAATGCCCACGACCGTTTCAGGTGTAAAAAGATAAATAGAAGCGGCATATTTCCAATCACCGGCATAGGCCGTGCAAGGAGAAGCTATTATTGCCAAGGCGGTTAAGCTTTTGAGTTGTTTACTTAAGTTTTTCATCTATATTTGCTTGTTATTATGGTTATACACAACACTAAATCTTGTAGTTTTATATCATTATACTTATTTAAATATATGATCTAGATCAATTATCCAAGATACAGTGCTTGTCTTATGCCTTTCAAAATCAACGGGAGCAGCATCCCATTACTGGTATCTTGCTACCGATCCTATTCAATCACGGCTGAAAGCTACAAGCGCCTGGTGTGCAGCCATCATAGGAGTTTTGCAATTCGTCCTGCATCAGATGCGCCTTGCCATCAACGGCGTGTCCGTCGTCAGATAAATATGGACTCATGAGCACTTGATTTACTGGAGGCTCTGGTTCGTTGTGTTTGTTTGATTATGCCGCTTTCCTGAAGTGTTGCAAGCGGCGTTGATTAATGGTGTTTCGCTTGATCCTTTTCCTTTCCCTGATGATTGATTTATCGCGTCCGAAGTAAACATCGGCAGGCGTTACGTTGTTGAGGCTTTCGTGGTAACGCTCATTATTGTAGTATTCGACGAATGCCCCGATCTGGCGTTCGAGGTCACCCGGCAGATAATAGTTTTCCAAAAGCACCCGGTTCTTCATAGTTTGATGCCATCGTTCAATTTTACCTTGGGTTTGGGGATGGAATGGCGCACCGCGAACGTGATCCATTCTTTGATCTCCTAACCAACCAGCCAATTCACCAGAGATATAACACGATCCGTTGTCGCTCAGCAGGCGTGGCTTATGCCGGACAACAGCCTGATCACAGCCCGAAGCTTCCAATGCCATTTCCAACGTATCAGTAACATCGCCAGCCTTCATCGTGGTGCAGAGCTTCCATGCGATTATATAGCGACTGTAATCATCCAGGATTGTGCTCAGATAATACCAACCCCAGCCGATGATCTTGAAGTAGGTAAAATCGGTCTGCCACATCTCGTTGATGGCAGTGGTTTTATCATGGAATTCTGCCGCTGCTTTGATCACCACATGCGAAGGTGCTGTGATCAGGTCTGCAGCCTTTAAAATACGATATGCTGAAGATTCAGAGATAAAATACCGTTTCTCATCTGTGTATTTTATCGCCAGCTCACGCGAAGCCAAAGCTTCATGATCCAAAGCAAATTCGATAAAATCGACACGGACCTTTTCTGGAATACGATTCCATACAGAATTAGGACAAGGTGAGCGATCCGCCAAACCATCCAGCCCGCCATCAAGATACAGATCATACCATCTGTAATAAGTGCTGCGTGGAATGCCCAACATATCCAACGTTTTCTTGGTCGGCAGGTGACTGTGCTCAACGGTGTGGATAATCTCCAGTTTTTCTGATGCGGGATATCTCATTCTTCGTAATCCCCATTGCCTGTCATGCTTTTTTTGAGAAGACGGTTCTCCAGCGTCAGGTCGGCAACACATTCTTTTAGTGCTAGGGATTCTGAACGCAGTTCCTTAACTTCAGGGGACGTAGCTTGCCGCGCTGTATCACCTGATAGACGACGCTTGCCTGCTTCAAGGAACTCTTTTGACCAACTGTAGTAAAGGCTCTCAGCGATACCCTCTCGGCGGCACAATGCAGAAATACTTTCCTCGCCGCGAAGGCCCGCCAATACTATGCGGATCTTTTCTTCCGCAGAATAGGCTTGCCGTGTTTTACGGCGGATGTTCTTCACTAATTTATCTGCAGCTGATTTGCTGCTACTGGGCTTCTTATTCATCTTTAACTCCTAATAGTTAAGATGAACCAGAAATCCTCTCTTATTTAAATCCTCAAATTTGTCCAATAGGCGCTGACCTCAGACAGGCGCTACGTGCGCAGTACCCCGAAAACCCTGTGTTCCAGAACTTATCCGATGTAACGAGGCTTGTCGTATCCGAGCCGCTTGGCGAATTTGCGGGCGTCTGGAATGAGGTGCCCGAATCCAGCTGCGGCGTGGTCCATTTTGGTCAGGATGAGATTTTTCCGTTTACCCCCCATGACTAGCCATTAACCTGCCCAACGATTGGGGAGTCGCTCAGGGACTTGATCTAAGTCAAATACACTTCGGTTTATATTTGTTATCAGCGTATCTATAAAGAAGATTGCTAGTTACGATGGGATTGCGTGAAGCTGGCGACAGTTCCGAATATTACGACGTCATTTCCGAGCTCGAAACCGAAACTCAGAGACTTATCAAGGGCGAAGCATAATGGGCGCGAATGCGCATGTTGCGGGAACCTCTCGAGCCTAATTCAAAACCATGGAGACTTAAATGAAAATTGTTATTATAGGTGGCGTTGCCGGTGGCGCATCATGTGCCGCGCGTCTGCGTCGGTTGGACGAAAATGCCGAAATCCTGATGGTGGAACGCGGCCCGTATGTATCATATGCGAACTGTGGTCTGCCCTATCATATCGGTGATGTGATCCAGTCTGAATCAAAACTTCTGGTCGCCAGTGAACGGACCTTCCGCGATCAATTCGCCATCGACGTGCGCACTAATTGCGAAGCGGTGGCGATCGATGCCAAGGCCAAAACGATTGATCTGCATAATATTTTGACCGGCGAGATCACGACTGAATCCTATGACAAACTGGTACTGTCGCCCGGTGCCAAATCGGTGCGCCCACCGTTGCAGGGCATCGACCTGCCAGGCATCTTCGAGGTACGCACCGTGCCGGACGCCCGCACCATACGCGAATGGATCGAAAGGGGGTCGACCTATCTGGAAGGGATGAATTCCTATTCTGGTATCCAGATGATGCGGCCCAAAATGCGTGCAGTGGTGGTCGGTGGTGGGTTCATTGGACTTGAAACAGCCGAAAACCTTGTGCACCGCGGGTTCGAAGTGACGTTGGTTGAAATGTCCGATCAGGTCATGGCACCGCTGGACCCCGAACTGGCGCGTCTTGTTGGTGGCCATCTTGAACTGAACGGCATAAAGCTGGCGCTTGGCGATGGTGTTGCTGGGTTCCGTCAGATGGAAAATGGTTCGCTCGAGGTTGATACCCAATCAGGCAAGGCCTATCCCGCCGATGTGGTGATCGTAGCGCTTGGGGTGAAGCCCGACACAACGCTGGCCAAATCCGCCGGGATCGAACTCGGTGAACTTGGCGGCATCAAAACCGATGACCAGATGCGCACCAGCGATGCGGACATCTTTGCCGTGGGCGATGCCATCGAAGTGCGCGATTTCATGACTGATGAATGGAGCCTGATCGCGCTGGCAGGCCCTGCCAACCGGCACGGCCGCATCGCCGCCGATGTGATCGTCGGGCGAGATTCACATTTCCGCGGCACTCAGGGTACGTCGATTTGCGGCCTGTTCGGTGGCGCGGTCGCTTGGACCGGAATCAGCGAAAAAACCCTGAAGATGTTGGGGGATACGGATTACGAAAAAATCTATCTCTATCCCAATTCACACGCCGGTTATTACCCCGGCGCCAAAATGATTGGCTTCAAAGTGATCTATCGCAAATCTGACGGCAAGGTTCTGGGCGGTCAGGCGCTGAGCCACGATGCGCCAAGCGTCGACAAGCGGATCAGTTCACTGGCAATGGCGATCCAGCTAGGTGCTACGATCGACGATCTGGCCGAATCAGAGCTGTGCTATGCGCCGCAATTCGGCAGTGCCAAGGACCCGTTGAATTTTGCCGGGATGGTCGCATGCGACATTCAAGAAGGCGATATGCCCGTCGTGCATTGGAACGAACGGTCTGATGGGTTTCTGCTGGACGTGCGAGAACCGGTGGAGCTGGCGCTGGAAACGGTACCTGGGGCGATCAACATTCCGGTCAGACAAGTTCGCGACCGACTTGGCGATCTGCCGAAAGACCGCGAAATTCAGGTGATCTGCCGGTCGGGCCAGCGGGCCTATTATGTGGTGCGGATACTGTTGCAGAACGGTTTTGACGCCAAGGTACTGTCCGGCGGTATGCTATCGCGCGCGATCCTGTGCCCCGACGAGATGGGTCTGGAAAACGCGGTTGTTTAATCTGGATGTATCACGCTTTCGATGATTGCTCGCAATCACCGAAAGTTGGGCGCGGTTAATGCAAAATCGCCACCCAACGGATCTCATCTTACAAGCTCTGCCAATGGTAGTCTGGCGATGAAAGTAGGCTGACAAAGTCTTAATACACTCCGATCAAGGCTAGCAATTCGCTAGCATTGATTGGGCGGGTGCTGGCAAATATTCAGTGCAACTTATAGATT
>JAJFHY010000193.1 GCA_021775375.1 Amylibacter sp.
GGGCATGGCTAAAGCAGTTGTCGTCATGGAAGGGGCCGCACGTTCCGGCAGTCTGATCACCGCACGCAATGCACTGGATATCGGCCGCGAGGTCTTGGCCGTACCCGGCCACCCGTTTGACGGGCGTGCAGCCGGATGCAATTTCCTGATCCGCGACGGCGCAACTTTGGTACGCTCTGCCAAGGATGTGATCGAAGCCCTTTTCCTGCCTGAAGAACCCGCCGAGAGGAAAATCATCACACGCAACAAAGTCATGGATGCACCAACGGCAGAAGCCCATGCAAAAATCCTGAACCTGCTTGGCACAACCGCTGTCACCGAAGATATTGTCATTCGTGACAGCGGCATGCCGGCCCGCACAGTATCACAACATCTAATGGATCTTGAATTACAGGGCCGCATTGAACGTCACCCGGGTGGCTTGCTTGCTCTGGCCGGTTAGCGGTCAGAAAGCCTCAGTTCCCATTCAAAAACCGGCTTAAAAATTCACCCCATTGACAATCCACCCCAAGGCGACACATCTATTGCGCCCACGGATAGACGTGAATCGTTAAGGAAATTGAATGCCTGTTGTTGTCGTAGAGTCCCCTGCCAAAGCCAAAACCATAAATAAATACCTTGGTGATAATTACACCGTTTTAGCCTCTTACGGCCATGTTCGCGACTTGCCGCCAAAAAACGGCTCGGTCGATACCGACAATGCGTTCGAGATGAAATGGGAAGTTGGCTCTGACAGCAAAAAGCACATCAAAGCGATTGTGGATGCACTGAAAGATGACAACGAACTGATACTTGCAACCGACCCTGACCGTGAAGGGGAAGCGATTTCATGGCATCTGGAAGAAACCCTGCGCCAACGTAAAGCTATCAAAAAGTCGACCCCTGTAAGCCGCGTTGTGTTCAACGCAATCACCAAAGATGCAGTCACCACCGCGATGCAAGCACCGCGTGAAGTTGATATGGAACTGGTCGAAGCCTATCTTGCGCGTCGCGCTTTGGATTATCTGGTGGGTTTTAATCTGTCACCGGTTTTATGGCGTAAATTGCCCGGTGCGAAATCTGCAGGTCGCGTACAATCAGTGACTTTACGGCTGATCGTCGAGCGCGAAATGGAAATTGAAGCCTTTAAAAATCGCGAATACTGGTCGGTCAAAGCTGTCCTTGCAACACCGCGCGGGCAAACCTTCGTGGCCAACTTGCGCACGCTTGCGGGCAAGAAGCTTGAAAAATTCGATATTGATAATGAAACCGCAGCGGAATTGGCCGTCCAGGCAATAAATTCGCGTGATTTAACCGTTACAAGCGTTGAGGCAAAACCAGCCAACCGCAACCCATCCGCCCCTTTCATGACCTCAACCCTACAGCAGGAAGCCAGCCGAAAGTTTGGCTTTGGCGCACGGCAAACCATGTCAGTTGCCCAACGTCTGTATGAAGCGGGCTACATCACATATATGCGGACAGACGGCATTGATATGGCCCCTGAAGCGGTCACAGCCGCACGTGCGGCGATAAAGGATTTTTACGGGGCGGAATTTGTCTCAAAAGAGCCGCGTATCTACAAAAACAAAGCCAAAAATGCGCAGGAAGCTCACGAATGTATACGCCCGACGGATATGACGGCAAAACCAGACAGCTTGTCCCGTTTGGAAGCTGATCAACGCAAGTTGTATGACCTAATCTGGAAACGTACAATTGCCAGCCAAATGTCCAGCGCACGCATGGAACGCACCACGGTTGATATTACCTCGGAGGACGGCCAAGTTGGTCTGCGGGCAACGGGTCAAGTTGTTCTTTTCGAAGGTTTTTTGAAGGTTTACGAAGAAGGCCGCGACGATACTGTTATAGATGCGGACGACAAGCGTTTACCGCAACTGGCAAGCGGCGATCAAACCGACAAAAAATCCGTAACGCCAGAGCAGCATTTCACTCAACCACCGCCGCGTTACACCGAAGCGTCACTTGTGAAACGTATGGAAGAATTGGGCATCGGACGCCCGTCAACCTATGCCTCTATCGTCACCACAATTCAGACACGCGAATATGTGCGCTCTGAAAACAAGCGCTTGATCCCCGAGGATAAGGGACGCCTGGTTACCGCATTTCTGGAAAATTATTTCCGAAAATATGTCGGTTATGATTTTACGGCGGGGCTGGAAGAGGAATTGGATGACATCTCTGGTGGACGCGAAAATTACAAGGATGTTCTCAGTCGATTCTGGCGCGATTTTTCCGCCGCAATTGCGGAAACTGCAGAACTGCGGATCACCGAAGTTTTGGAAAAAATCAACGAATTCCTGGAACCACATCTGTTTCCACCAAACGAAGACGGAACAGACCCGCGCATTTGTAAAGCCTGCGGTAATGGGCGTTTATCCATGCGCACCGCGCGTTCAGGTGGCGCTTTTATCGGGTGTTCAAACTACCCTGAATGTCGCTACACACGCCCTATTGCAGGCGAAGTCGAAGGCGGTGATGTTGCAGGTCCTGACGGCAAACAACTGGGTGCTGACGAAAACGGTTTGCCAATCACATTACGCACGGGTCGGTTTGGCCCATATGTACAACGTGGTGATGCCACCGAAGAAGACCCGAAACCACCACGCGCTTCAATAACCAAAGGCAGCGATTTGTCTGCTGTTACACTGGAGCGCGCTTTGCAACTGCTGTCACTACCCCGGCGCGTTGGCGATCATCCGGAAGGTGGCCATATCGATGCGGCTATCGGGCGGTATGGACCTTATGTGATGTGGCAAAAGCCATTGGAAGAAGGTAAGAAAACTGCACAGAAAATTTATGCCAATATCAAAGACCCCGAAGAAGTATTTATCATCGGCATGAATCGCGCGATTGAACTGATTACCGAAAAAGCCAATAAAACAGGGCGCGGGGCTGCGGCCACACCGCTGAAAGAACTGGGTGAGCATCCCGATGAGGGCGGCGATCTGAACGTGATGGACGGACGCTACGGCCCATATGTTAAATGGGGAAAGGTCAACGCGACTTTACCAAAAGACATTGAGCCAACAGATATAACACTAGAACAAGCGGTCGAGCTTGTGAATGCCAAGGCAGCCAGCAAAGGCCGCAAAAAAGCCGCGCCCAAAAAGAAAGCTGCACCAAAGAAAAAGCCTGCTGCCAAAAAGCCGGCGGCGAAAAAGAAACCTGCAGCCAAGAAAAAGGTCGTGGAAGAAGAGGCTTAAACGCTGAACAATTGACCGGGGCCAGCCAATGGCTCCGTAACACCGGCCAACCTGTGTAAGTGCCATGCAAAAGCGGAATTGCTGGATATTACAGGTTTACCCAGTGCTGTTTCAGCGGTTTCGATCACACCGAATGAACGTAAATTGGTGCAGGATGCAAAGACCGCATCACAATCCCCTGCACCCACTTGTAACATACCGTCCAATGTGGAGCTTTCCGAAATCCGCGCGACCTTGTGGTCCACTTCTTCCTCAAAAGTCCCGAATGCACCGATTTTAATACCATTGGCTTCCAACAGCTCACTCATCGCAGTCGACACATCCATACGGTAAGGTGTCAACATTCCCAAACGCTTCACGCCCAGCGCATGACAGGCTGCAATCACGGCTGAAATCGGGTCGGTCACTGACGTATCCGGAAATTGTTCATTTACAATTTCAGCGACCCGTTTCGCGCCAATAACCGTGGCACCCGAAGTGCAACCAAATCCTATTGCACCAAAATTTGTATGCCTTGGGAACAAGTCTAACGACGCAGGTATATTGCCTTCCATCCGCGCCAAAGTTTCAGGGGTGACGTTAACATCAAATGGAATGCGGCTGTGATAAAGGCTGACACCGGTCTGCGCCGTTACCTGACGCAATTCAGGTTCAAGGGTCTCATCGGTTGATAAAACAACAACGCCAATTGCAGGTCCAGCACCGTAGCCACCATCACTTTTAAATGACAGCTTCATCTTATTATCGGCAATTCAGGTGCGGCACGTTTAGTCAACAAGATCGGCGCATCTTCGGTTATCAAAATATTTTCTTCATGTACCATCATTTTTCCATTTGATATTGTCATGCTAGGTTCCAATGTCATCACCATGCCCGGTTGTAAAACCGTATCATCAAAAGACGCGATTGATGGGTATTCTGTCAACTGTATACCTAATCCGTGGCCATATCGCCCGACGTCTGATATGCCACCACCAAGTGTTTTATGCATTGCATGAAACAAGTCCGCGCAAGTTGCCCCTGCGCGCGCGGTTTGCATGCCCGCTTCGGTTGCTTGCCACAAAGTATCATAAGCCTGTTTTGCTGCATCACTTGCGTGGCCAATCGCAAAATTGCGATCAAAATCACAAAAATATCCCTGCAAGCTAGAGCCTGTGTCCAGCATCAAAACATCGCCATCTTGCAAAGGCGTTTTACCGGGTGGTGAGATAACATCACCGTATCCACCCTGCCCCGCGGCCCCCACTAGATAGGGCACATCCTCTGCACCTTCTTGTAAAAGTGCAATTTTAAAAGCGCGAAATGCTTCTGACAGGGGTTGGCCCGCACAAAAAAGCTCGGTAGCCCGATCAAACGCATTACTGCCTATTCCGCATATTATGCGTAAAATTGCGATCTCGGCATCGGATTTCACGATCCGGATCGCCTTGATCAACTCAGAGCAATCGACGAATTCCACACATGATTTCTGCTGAACGCGGTAAAAGTCACACAACGGCATCCGTAAACTGGCCTCTTGCCCCATCGGCAAGCCGACTTTGTCGAATGCTGACAGTATATCGGCTAATAAACTTACCCCGTCGTCTACAGGGTCAGGTGAAGCCCAAGTGCGTATATCGCGCACCCAAGTGCGTGACATCAGGTCCGAACCTATTTCAGGAATAACGGCTATGGGGTCACCATTGCGCGGCAACACCAAAAACCAGGGCCGCGTCGGGCTTTGCCAGAACTGGGTTCTAAAACCGCTAAAATAACGCAGCTCTGCCTCGGTACACAATAAGATTGCATCCAGTCCCGCTTTGGACATGGCACTTTGCGCAAGTGACATGCGCGTCTCAAATTCTGCAACGGTAAAATCAGCCATTTGTACAGATCCGGGTGGTAGCTTGTTTTATACATTTTCTCATCAGGCCAGAATGGCTAAACAAACCCACAAGGTCTAGTATAATTACGACGCCTTAAAGCGGGCTCTGTCGTTAATAAACCTGCCCGGATTGAGCCATTCTATTGTTTACGGCATCATGGATTATTTGAAATTCGCGCCTGACTTTTTCCTGCGGGATCGTACTGTCTTTTGCAAGTACCCGTAATTTATCCGACGCTTGTAAAATACGTTTGCTATTTGCATCCCGCCCCAGACTACCAAGGAATTGCGCCACATATGTCAGAATAGATAGATCGTTTTCAGCAAGGCAATCATTCATTAACTGATCAATATGATCTAAATCATCCTTCAGTGCCTGCACATCCGGTGTCACACAAGCACCGGCTAGGCGCGGCACAAAACCCAGCGGTTTTATCTCTACAGGCAATGCAGCTAAAAGCGTTTGTTGAAAGCTTGCCAGATCGGCAATCGGCTTTTCAATAAAAAACAGTGCGCCTGCTTTTAATGCATCATCGCGCGTGTTGCCGCCAATATTGCCGCTGGTCGCAATAATCGGCGATAATTGGGACGTTTTTTGTGAGAATTCACGGATAATTTCCAATCCTGACCCATCAGGCAATCCAATATCCACCAGCATCACATCAGGTCGGTAAATGCGCAAATGACGTCTGGCGGATTTAACACTATCGGCACGGCGCAAACGCGCGCCGCTTCGAATTGACAAAAGCCGCATTGCTTCTGAACAATACAGGCTATCTTCTACCAATAAAATCGTGATCCCCAATAAAGGGCGACGCACAGTATGCTTGGGCCGTGTCCAGTCAATTTCCGGTGAATCATCCATAGCGGTTATTTCCTTTCCGATCCCATCAAAGCCCAACATCCCTAATGACAGATTAAGGACATGCAAAAAGTCGCACCCTTTGTCTTTTGATATCTTTGTCGTTAGAACGGCCCAAACAAAGGAATATGAAAATGATAGGTCGTCTAAACCATGTCGCCATTGCCGTCCCTGATCTGGATGCGGCCATCATCCTATATCGCGATACATTAGGCGCAGATGTGGGCGCCCCCCAGGATGAACCCGATCACGGTGTGACGGTGGTCTTTATAACGCTGCCCAATACCAAGATCGAATTACTCTATCCATTGGGTGATAACTCTCCTATCAAAGGTTTTCTGGATAAGAACCCATCGGGCGGAATACATCACATTTGCTATGAAGTGGATGATATACTTGTCGCACGCGATCATTTGCTGGCTTCGGGGGCACGGGTATTAGGTGATGGGAACCCTAAAACCGGTGCACATGGCAAACCTGTGTTATTCTTACACCCGAAAGATTTTAACGGAACCCTTGTCGAATTAGAACAAGTTTAACCCAGAAAGGATCCTCTGTTATGTTTATAGGCGCTGCTATCGTTTTATTTCCCGTGATCTGGTTCATGCTTTTTTTGATATTCCTGCCGCTGAAAATGCAAAGCCAAAGCGAAGCGGGGGATGTTGTCAAAGGGACACCTGCTTCTGCTCCCGCTAACCCAATGGTTGGGAAGAAAGCAAAATGGGCTACAATCATGACAATCCCAATATGGATTGTCATATACGGCATCATTAGATCGGACATCATCACACTTGATATGTTCGACTTCTATAACGCTATCTGAAACTAACCCTTTCCATTTGCGCTCTTTGGGCGTAATGGCCGCACGAAACCCGAAAAAGGATTAACCCCATGTCTGCACTTACCGAAGGCGATATCGTCACACTTGTTTCCGGCTCTCCGAGAATGTCGGTTGAAGGCTTTGAAGGCAAAAACATCAATGTTGTCTGGATCAACGAAGGCAAAGTTCATCGTGATACATTCAACGTCACATTGCTGCGCAAATTTGAAGCGTCCGAGCAAGGCGACCGTGGTGGATTTAAAGGCGGCGACCGTGGCGGAGATCGCGGTGGCTTTAAAGGCGGAGATCGTGGTGGAGATCGCGGCGGTTTTAAAGGTGGCGACCGCAAAGGCGGCGGCAAACCTTTTGGCGACAAACCGAAACGGACGTTTGATGACCGCAAGGAAAAGCCGTTTTATCGTAAGGATTAATGCTGGTGAAAGCCAATGTCCCAGTTGGGACAGCATATTAACCTATTGAAATAACTTGATTATGCTTAAAAATGTTATGGTGTTTTGAGGTTTGAAAAATTCAATCTGGCTATCACATATGTGGTGGCCAGATTTGTTTTGGGTAGCCCTTATTCAGGCAACCCCGCCTTGCGCAAACAGGCGCGAAACTTTTCCATTTCGTCGGTATCTTTGAGGGGTATGCGATCAAGATCGGCGATTGCAGCTTTTGGTAAGTCGTGCAGGCAGGCTATGACTGCGGATCTGGCCTTTTCCTGCTGCCCAGCCCTTATATGCGCGGCGATAAGGATGAAATGGCCAACATACCAGCGCGGCATCCGGTGGACTGCACGGCTGGCCCAGTCAATGGCGGTATCGAACCGACCGGCCAGATAATTGGCAAGTGCGATTCCGGAAAAGCGAAAAAAGATGCTTGGGTCGCGGGGATTGGACCTAATCGCAATCTCTTGGTTCGCAATCGCTTCATCAACCCGCCCCACAAGTCCCAACACGGTCCCAAGACTGCCGTATGCCAGTGAGCAATTCGGATTTAATTCCACTGCGCGTTCCAGTGCCACGATAGACTCGTCATGTTTATAAAGCCCCCAACCGCTGATACCAAAAGCCCAATGTGCATATTCGTTATGATCATCAAGCTGCGTTGCACGCCGTCCCAAATTGTAGGCTTTTGTTATGGTCGTCAGATAATCGTCGGCATAGCCCATCAGTGCGGTATGATGATGTATTAATGAAAGAACCATATTGGCCTCTGCACTGTCGGGATCGTGTTCAAGTGCGCGTTCCAGAAGGGTCTCTGCCGCGGCAAAGCTTTCCGGTGTAAAATCATAAAGCAAGTGCCAGGCCCGCATGGTCAATTCCCACACCGTCAGGTCCGGGCGCGTGCCGCGCTCGACCGGTTCCGCGATGGTTGTCAGATGCACGCGGGTTTGAATGGACGCCACAACGCTGCGCGTAATCTCATCCTGCAGATCGAAAACATCCTTTAGCTGACCATCATAGCGTTCCGACCAGACATGGCCACCGGTTACCCCGTCGATCAACTGGGCGGTCACCCTGACCCTGTCATCAGCGCGCCGCACACTGCCCTCCAGAACAAATCTGACCCCCAGTTCTGTGGCAACGCGCCTAACGTCAACGTTTTCACCCTTATAAGTAAAGGTGGTATTGCGGGCGATGATGAACAGCCAAGGCGAGCGTGATAGCGCCGTGATGATGTCTTCGGTAATGCCGTCGGAAAAATACTCCTGCTCGGGATCGCCTGACATGTTCTCGAACGCAAGCACGGCTATGGACGGTTTATCGGGCAGCACAGGATGTGTATTGTCATTGTTTTCAAGCGATTGGCTGCTGTTCTCTAAATATTTATGGAGTTCCAGCTTCGAAGTGACACCCAGTTTTCGATAAACTGTCGAAAGATGCGTGCGCACCGTGGACGGTGCAATGCATAGCCTATCTGCGATTTGATTGTAATTTTCACCGCTTGAAAATGCTTTTGCAATCTCCAATTCCCTTGGGCTTAACTGTTCAACCTGCGACGCGGAATTATCCAAAACTGTCCCCAAAAATCGTTCGACATTGCCGTTCATTTTACCAATTTCAACATCTAGGCCATATATCAAATACTACACCTGCTGTAGCCAGAATACAGCACATGACTGATACCGATTTCACTTTATTCATCTTAGCATAGCAACATAATCGTAACAAAAGGAGATTTAAAATGCCTGCCACAGAAACAGCAAGTTTGCATAAAGACACTATAAGCAACACGGAAATCGTAAAACGCGGATGGGAAGCGGTCGGCAGTGGCGACTGGGATGCGCTTATCGCGGACTACACGGCAGACATGATTTTCGTGATGCCGGGCCAAGATGATGTTTTGAAAGGCAGAGCCGCTTTTCGCGATGTGCTGGACAATTTAGGGGCGGCTTTGCCACCCGGGTTTGAAATAACCGCTATGCGCCAGATCGAAGGGAACGGGGAAGTTATGTCAATTGTCGACTGGAAATGTGACAAAATCCAAGGCGGCAGCCAACTGGCGGTCTTGTTCAAGCTTTCGGCGTCGAAAATATACGAAGAACGCTGGTTCATGGACACGGAACAATGGAAAGCCGCATTCTGAGAAAAGTCAGTCATTAGGTGTATCAAATAATATGCTGCTCATCCGTATCCTTTCAGGTGGAGCGGATGAGAAATTTTAACTGGCTTTCCCCCCATAAATGCCATTTCTAGTACCCTGCATAAGCTGCAATAACGCCAAGCAACCCGACAAGCACCAGACTTAAGGCCCAGACAATATCGAGGTTAAACCATGTCTTGGACAGAAATTTCAAACCGAGCCATAGGTATATGATGACGGCAATCAGGCCCCCCGCCGCAGTCATCGCCAAAGTGTGCACGGTTGCAACCGCAAAGGCCGTGACAATGTTTCCTGACATCAGCGTCTGGACTGCCTGATGGCCCGCATCACCATTATCGATAGAGCATATGCCCAGAAAAATCGGCACCAGCATCAAACCCGCCCCATGTGCCATAGCGGCAAGAAATGACCATAGCGCAAGACGTGACGGGTGCACACGCGCCAAAAACTTCGGGTGTCTGCGGTTGACCAGCAAATAAATGCCCATGGCAATCACCAAAAGCCCCGCACCGATACGAATATCGCGGGCCCACTCAACCAAAAACAACATTAACGAGAAGGGTAAAAGGATCGCGGTCATTGCCAGAAAATGACCGAATGCCAGTGCGGCAATAGCCTTTGCCATGGCAGTGTGTTTGCGCTCCATTAAAGCCGCAGACACCGCAAGCGGCCACCCCATGCCCGGGTTAATACCGTGATAAAGGCCAGAAAAAATGACGGCCCACCAAAGGGCCGTCACCGAAATTACATCTTCAGCCACTTAGACAGATGGATAGCAGAAACTGTCAGTCGAGCAGTCGCCACCTTCCAGACGGATCTGGTGCGCACGCAGCCCTTTAGGGAAATCAACGTAGAAATTCTTGTCCAGCGTCAGTCCGCCGTTTTCACCGACATTGGCCATCACCATTTGGCCGCCTTCGTCATTAGGATAAAACTGATCATCCCATGTGGAGTAAAGCGAATTGGTCCAATAGACCCGCTTGCCGTCACGACTGATTTCAACCATTTGCGGTCCAAATGCAAAGTCTTTGCCATTGGGATGTTTGTGATGTGCCACGATGCCGCCCAACTCGACCTTACCCGCAAGCTTAGGGTTCATCGGGTCGGAAACATCGTATTGATGCATTTCACCCAAGCCCCAACAGGCGACATAAAGATATTTGTCATCAAGGCTCAGATCAATGTCCGTGACCAGTGGTGGGACAGCTGAAAAGCCCTTCAATAGATCGGGCAGATCCTCGGGGTCGGCAGGCACCGGATCAATCGTAATGGTCTTTTTCGCCTGCCATTTACCGTCATCATCACGCCACCACGTGAAAATCGCACCTTGCAGATTGGTTGTGTCCACCACAACACCGCAAAAACCGTAAGACTTTGTCGGGTCATGCGCGGGGCGGATTTCCAGTGCCATCTGATGGTTTTCACCCAGATCAATGGTCTGGATGTTTTTGCGCGCCCGCAAATCCCAGAAATGGATTGAATGGCCGTATTTATTGCTGAGTAAATCCTCGGCGACAATGCCACCCTCGAACTGTGGCGGCAGGCCCCATTCGGAGCTGACCATGTAATCCTGCGGCAGGTTCCACCAAAAGTCATAGTGCTTGTCCTGCGGGCCGCGGTCCATCTCATATTGGCCGATGATCTCGAAGGTTTCGCAATCCATGATGAAAATACCCGGAGGCCCATCAGTACCATCTTCACCGCCACCGCCAAGGGTCGAGACATAGATGCCTTCAGGGCCGCAGTGAATGGTGTGCGGACGGGAATAACCGGTTTTCGCAAACAGTTCTTCTGGTTCAATGGTCTTGTGGATTTTCGCCTTTAGCGGGTCTTTGACGTCGATGATATATATGCGCGAAGATCGAATGCCGGGCACGATCAGGTAGCGACGCTCGAGGAACGCATGCCCTGTCAGCGGAGACAGCGATGACGAACAGGCGTTCCAGCCAAAGTGGTGAAACTCGTCACCGATGTTCGGCACGATGACTTGATGGACGATCTCGCCGTAAGTCTTGGATTTGGGGTTAAGATCAACCACAGCGATGCCGTCGGATTGTGTTCCATCGGGGCTGAGCATGACGGTAAAACCGTAGTTTTCCACCGGTGCTTGCATCGCAAGTTTGGCAGTGGCGTGAAAGGTTGGATCAGGTCTTAGGTTCATAATATTCTCCCAAATAAAAAATTAAACTCTTTTGAAGTGTTGGTGCGGGCTCTTATGATCGGCCCTTTTTGTTGGTACAAAACGAATGTTAGCGCAAAATCTGTTGCTGGTCTATTAGCTTGCTTATTCCCGCGCCTGCAGGTGGTGTTTTATAGTAAGGATATAGGCAGCTATTTATTATAAAGGCCCCCGGGAAACGCCAATGTCCCAACTGGGACACTATGTTAACCTATTGTAATATATCGATTTACTGAATTATGCGGTTGAGTTTGTTGATATATCTACGCCATTTTAGCTGGCTTTTGCACATGTGATGGCCAGCTCATTCTGGGTTATGCAATTGAGTGTCAGCTCTGCGGGACAGAGCGACTTTTTATAGAATATACCCTGTGCTGCATTTATGGCGGGAAGCGTACCTTCGCTGCAGGTGTGAATTCGAATAGCTAAAACACCAGAAACCGGTACTCGTATCGAGCGGCTTGGACGGACATCGGTTCAATCGAGCTCTTCACTGTTATCGTTCCCACTGATGTCGGTAGCAGTTTCGAAACTCGATGACTTTGTACACATCATCGTTATTCGGCTCTCGTCCGATTTGCTGTTGAACGTCCCACATCCAATTTGGGTGTTCTCGCTCCATATCCACTTTGGTGAGCTCGAAGCGATGGGTTATCTGGACGAACCGTTCATCCTTTTGTCCAAACCTGACAACGGCAACATCGGTCTGTTGCAGGTGGTCATACCGCCCCTCCGCATCAAAGAGCCTCTTCAGGTCACCACGGAAGTTCACGTATTGCTCTGCTAGCGTTTCAGGCAGTGCTAATGGTTCTGCTTCATTAATTGTCCCGAATATGGGCTTTGGAAAGACGTCAGGGAATATATCTTTGCGCTGCATATCACCGATGCCAAAGTTACTTGCTCCACGTTCAAGATTTGCCAACGTGCCGCTGATTGGCGAGCCATCAACAAAGTCTACGAATATATGAGGGACCTCGTTCCAAGTATCACCTATGACGTCGATCGCCAGCATGTCCTTGTAGCGAATGACACCATAGAGATGAAACATTACTTGGTTGGCGTAGGGCAGGCACTCCCAATAGTCTTTAATTGTTCCTACTTTCTCGCGCAGCTTACGCTCTTCAGCAGTTTGATTTGATCTGTTGTAAGGATTGTTGTGCACAATCGCCGGATCTGCAACATCAAATACGCCAGTCGCTTCGTCCATATAAGCAAAGCTGTGTTTGAGCCGGACGATCACACCGCGCGGGTGCAGTTCGATCACTTCGAATTCCTTCCAGCGGGGCTGTTCGTCGAAGTTATTGTATTTGTCTTTGTAGGGATACTCTCTATCCTTGGAGTCTCGCGCCAAAATCCATTTATGCTCAGGGTTGTCGCCAAGCATCCGCATAACTTTATTCTTATTAGTAATTTCCGACCGAATTTCAGTGCCGCGGGATTGGCGACGGCGAACGTTCGAGATGCCAAAGAAGGTGAACAGAATGCGGTCGTTTTTCGGTTGATGTAGTTCGGTTTCTAATGTGGCTTTACCCCAGAGTTGAAACTCCAATACCCCAAGTTCGGTGAGTCCATCACGAAAAGCGTCGTATGCCTTTTTAGAAAAATCCGTTGCGGCCGCCAAAATGTATCCATATGGTGGGTTTTTGGGATCAATGTCCTCCAGAATCTTCTTGATCTTGCTCGGCGGGATGACCTTCTCCCTCTTGCACTGGACCATCCACAAATTGCCTTCCCTTGGGTGAATGACTTCGTTGCCATCATCGTCAACGGATGTCGTACTCTCTCTTTCGAACGCTCTGATATCGAAACCATCATCAGTTCCACCTTTACCAGTGGCTTCAATTGTCTGCCAATCTCGAAAATCATAAATGAGCTCGCGAACGAGGTCTTCAAACCTTTTCGGATCAAGGTCTTCGAAATGGATGGGGTTTGTCGTTCTCGATGGCTTTCCGTTACTCATAAGCTGATTAGTATCAGTCTGTGCCATTAGAGGAATGGACCTGTCCCACTTTAGTGCCGCTCCAAGTTCTCATTTAAGCTGCTTTTCTTTCGAATGCCAACGGACTTTTCCAGCCTAATGCCGAGTGTCTGCGTTGGGGGTTATAGAAGCCGTTGATATATTCGAAGATGGCGATT
>JAJFHY010000194.1 GCA_021775375.1 Amylibacter sp.
TTTGGGTGTTCCTATTTCTTCGACCAATCCCTGGTGAAGAAACATAACTGTGCTGCTGACCTCGCGGGCAAAGCCCATTTCATGGGTCACAACAATCATTGTGCGGCCTTCGTCGGCCAGTTGGCGCATGACTTTGAGCACTTCACCGACCAGTTCGGGGTCAAGCGCGGATGTCGGTTCGTCAAACAAAAGCACTTTGGGTTCCATCGCCAATGCGCGCGCAATCGCGACACGTTGTTGTTGGCCACCTGATAATTGGCTGGGGTAGCTGTCAACCTTTTCAGCAATACCGACCTTTTCAAGATAGACCATTGCGGATGCTTTTGCTTCTTCCGGGGATTTTTTCAGAACATGCACCGGACCTTCCATCACATTTTGCAGCACTGTCATGTGTGACCACAAATTGAAGCTTTGGAAAACCATACCCAACTGGCTGCGTAGCCGTTGAATTTGCGCAGGATCCGCCCCGGTGGGACGTCCCTTACTGTCTTTGCGAATAATAACCTCTTCGCCATCCAGAAAAACAAGCCCCTGATCCGGTGTTTCAAGAAAATTGATGCAACGTAAAAAGGTGCTTTTCCCGGAGCCTGAACTGCCGATAATCGAAATCACATCACCTTGTTTTGCGGAAACCGACATGCCTTTAAGTACTTCAAGGCTGCCAAAGCTTTTGTGAATGTCTTTCGCGACAAGCATTGTATCTTGGTCTTGCATCTATCCCCCGGATTAAGGCGCATTCTGAAACTAAACAGTAATTTTTAAGAGTGGCAAGCAATTGTTTGATTTTAAATTGTTTACGCTGGGTAAATTTTATACGAAACTAAACCAGTAAACTAGTTTAGTATGTTATTAATTGCCGCCTCTGAACGCGCGTCTTGTCTTGACAGAATCGCCTTTTATGCGCCAGATGCAGCAGCTCAAGTGGACACGCAGTGAGCAAAAAAGGTGTGTGTCGTTCTTTTTGTTAAACACGAGGAGGGCGATATTATGCGCCAGATTTGTAAATATTGCGGGAAGGTTTGATCATGGATTTTTCCTTATTCGTTCACATGGAACGCTTGTCCGCAAAAGACACCTATCAAGATTTGCACGACCAGTTTGTTGAATTGTCCCTTATGGCGGAAGCAGGCGGTATGAAAACCGTCTGGACCGGCGAACACCATTCAATGGATTTTACCATCTCTCCCAATCCGTTTTTATTGCTGGTTGAGCTGGCACAGAAAACTGAAAACATCCGGTTGGGAACAGGTACTGTTGTAGCCCCGTTCTGGGATCCGATCCGGCTGGCAGGCGAAGCGGCTATGACCGATCTTATCACCAAGGGCCGTCTGGAACTTGGCATAGCACGCGGGGCCTATTCTTATGAGTATGAACGCTTGGGCGGCGGCATGGATGCCTGGACTGCAGGCGAGCATTTGCGTGAAATGGTACCCGCACTAAAAGGGCTATGGGCGGGCGATTATGAAATGGAAGGCAAACACTACGCTTTTCCTAAATCAACTGCTGTACCAAAACCCTGCCAAAATGGCGGCCCACCTGTCTGGGTGGCAGCACGTGATCCGAACTCGTTCGATTTTGCTATGAAAAACGATTGTCATGTACAAGTGACACCGCTTTGGAATGGTGATGACGAGGTTGCGGATTTGATGGTGAAGTTCAAAGAAGCCAAGGCCTTGAACCCAGATAAATCCCCGAAAGTTATGTTGTTGAACCACACTGCGGTTGGGGCAAATGAGGCTGATATTGTACAGGATGCCCAAGACCTGTCGCGGTTCTATTGCACTTTTGGGGCGTGGTTTCGTAATGAGCGGCCTATTACAAATGGCCAGATCAAGGAATTAAGTGCAGAAGAGATGGCCAAGATCGAAATGTTCAGCCCGGAAAATATGCGCAAAAACAATGTTGTAGGCACGCCGGATCAAGTGACGGAACGTATCAAAACCTATCAGGCAATGGGCTATGACGAATATAGTTACTGGATTGATAGTGGAGCCAGTTTCAAAGATAAAAAGCGCAGTCTTCAAATGTTTATTGACGAAGTGATGCCGAATTTCAAAGGGTCTGCGTGATGGGTTTAGTGCGAAAATATGTAACACACATAGAAGAAATTCACATTGAGGGCGGCAAGCATGTTGATAACCCTCCACGTATGATTGCGGTTGCAGCCGTATTGAAAAATCCATGGGCGGGGCAAGGCTTTGTTGAAGACCTGAAACCCGCTATTTTGAAATATGCACCGCCCCTTGGTGCGGAACTGACCCGCCGTATTCTGGAAATAGCCGGTGGTGGCGATGCGATTGAAGCATATGGAAAATCCGCGGTTGTAGGGACTGATGCTGAAATCGAGCACGGTTCCGGTTTCATTCACACGCTGCGTTTCGGCAATCATTTCCGCAAAGGTGTAGGTGCAACAAGCTATCTGAGTTTTGCCAACACGCGCGGGGGCGCAGGCGCCAGCGTGCAAATTCCGTTGATGCATAAACATGATGCGGGGATGCGTTCGCATTACCTGACGCTGGAATTTACCATTCCGGATGCACCAGCACCAGATGAAATGATTATCGCACTTGGTGCGGCAACCGGCGGGCGGCCACATCACCGTATTGGCAATCGCTATGAGGACATTGCGGAAATGGAGGCTGGTGGAGAAGAAACCGTGGTCGAGGCCCCGAAGTGACCGACCTGATTTTTCTACACGGAGTTGGGTTGGACCGGCAGATTTGGCAGCCTATGCAAGCAGCCTTGCCCGATGTAAAAACCCATACGCCTGATTTGCGTGGCCATGGGGCGGGCCCTAATTGGGATGGGCCTGCAAGTCTGGATGGGTTTGTGTCCGACCTTTGGGATTATGCGGATGGGCTTGGACTGGATAGCTTTGCCTTATGCGGTTTTTCGCTGGGCGCGATGATTGCGCAATGGGCAGCCATTTCAAAACCTGCACGCATATCACATCTGATACTGCTTAGCGGCGTTTATGCGCGTATGCCCGAGCAATTGGCCGGGGTTCAGGCGCGCTTTAAAGAGGCAGAGTTGCACGGACCTAAAATCATGATTGATGCCGCACTTGCGCGGTGGTTTACACCTGAATTTGCAGAAAACCATCCGGAATATTTGGAACAGACCCGCACGCGATTGATGGATAATGATGTCGCGCAATTCATGCGCAGCTATCAGGTATTTGCCTTTGAAGGGGCGCAAATTGATGGGCGGCTAAAAGAGATTAAAGCCCCAACGTTGGTCGCAACCGGTGAATTGGATACTGGTTCCACATCTGAAATGGCACATAAAATGGCGTCTGAAATTCCCGACGCGCAATGTGTGATATATGAGAATGTGGCCCATATGTTGCCGCTGCAAAAACCCGATGAACTGGCCGTTTCGATCATGCGGCTGCTGGGAAAGGAAACCAAATGAAGTTTCAACTTTATATTGATGGCGCGTTTTGTGACGGTGCCAAGGGTCAGCGTATTTCATGTGTTAACCCAAGTGACGAACAGATTTGGACTACTGTCCCTGAAGCTACCGAAGAGGATGTCGATCGCGCGGTGGATGCGGCACATCTTGCATTTAATGATGGGCCGTGGGCGATAATGACGCCTACTGCGCGCGGGAAATGTCTTTACCGCTTGGGTGATCTACTGGAAGAGCGTGCAGAAGAGTTCGCTGAAGTGGAAAGCCGCGATTCCGGTAAAATCCTGCGCGAAACCGCAGCCCAATGCCGATATATGGCGGATTATCTGCGGTTCTATGCAGGGCTTGCCGATAAGGTCACGGGCCAGACTTTGGCGCATGATAAACCCGATATGATTTGCATGACGATCCGTGAACCTTTGGGTGTTGTTGCTGCTGTGGTGCCTTGGAACAGCCAGATTTTTCTGACATGTGTTAAGCTTGGACCGGCCCTTGCGATGGGCAATACCATTGTGATCAAAGCGTCCGAAGACGCACCTTGCCCGGTATTGAAATTTGCCGAACTGGTGCATGAGGCGGGCTTTCCGCCGGGCGTGGTGAACATCATTGCGGGCTACGGGCAAACTTGTGGCGCACGCCTTTCATCACATCCAAAAGTGGCCCGTGTCGCCTTTACAGGCGGGGTGGATGCCGCGCGCAACGTGGTGCGCAATACGGCTGATAATTTTGCGCTGCTAACCTTGGAACTGGGGGGGAAAGCCCCCGTTTTGGTGTTTGACGATGCCAATCTGGAAAGTGCCGCAAATGGTGTTATCGCGGGCGTCTTTGCTGCAGCCGGACAGTCATGTGTCTCGGGTTCCAGGCTGATTGTGCAAGATACTGTACGGGATGTATTTTTGGACATGCTGATCAAGAAAGCGCAAGCGATCAAAATTGGTGACCCGATGGATAAGGCTACAGAAATGGGGCCACTCTGCACGCGGCGCCAACGCGACCGTATTCAGGCGCTGTTGGCTGATAGTGTTAAAAACGGTGCCAAGATGCTGACAGGCGGTAAAATTCCGGACGGCTTTGATACGGGAAACTACTTTGAACCCACTATCGTGTCTTGTGAAGCGGATGGTTTATCTGTGTTCGAAGAGGAATTGTTTGGCCCTGTGCTAAGTGTGCGCAGCTTTAAGACGGAAGACGAGGCTGTCGGTTTGGCGAATAACTCGCGTTTCCATTACGCAGGCGGTGCCTTTACCCGTGATTTGGCGCGCGGCACGCGACTAACACGCAAACTTGCCGGTGGTGTGACCTATATCAACACATGGCGGGTAATATCACCGACAGCACCCTTTGGAGGCAACAAGGACACAGGCTATGGTCGTGAAAGCGGGCTGGATACGGTGCTTGATTACTCGCGAACACGTACGGTTTGGATCAATACGTCGGACGAACCCATGGCTGATCCGTTTGTGATGCGCTGATTTCGGTTTATGATTGACGGGTCAATTAAAATCAGTGCAGTTTGGGTGTAAGTTATTTTATGGATCGTTATGCCCAAAATCGGAATGGAGCCAATTCGCCGCAAAGCGCTGATCGAAGCAACGATATGTGAAATCGGCGAAAGTGGTTCTTTAAATGTTACTGTGGGAAAAATTGCCAAAAGGGCAGGGGTTTCAAGTGCGTTGGCACATCATTATTTTGGCGGTAAAGACCAAATTTTGCTGGCGGCAATGCGCGCGATACTGGCACAATTCGGGGCAAGTGTGAAACAAGAGTTGTTATCTGCTAAAACCCCGATGGACAGGGTGGAAGCCATCATCCATGCCAGTTTCCATCCCGACAATTTCAAACCACAGGTGGTGGCTTCGTGGCTGACGTTTTACGTATTGGCACAAAACTCAAGTGATGCGCAGCGCCTGTTACAGATCTATGCCCGCCGCTTACAATCCAATCTGGTCTATGACCTGTGCAAATTAACGGATGCGGACAAAGCTCATCGCATTGCTAATGGAATGGCGTCGATCATTGACGGGTTCTATATTCGTCAGGCCCTGCAAAAATCCAATGCTGATCGGCTTGAGACCATTTCCATTGTCACGGAATATCTCCATTTGCAATTGAAAGAAGCTTAATACACACACGACCGCATAGGTGGATCCTGCTTCTTATAATATACCAATACATTAACGGCAGAGGGGCAATTCCCTGTGTCGTTTCACAAGCCTTCGATAAAGCGGTATAGTGCTGATTGCCCTTCAGATGAAAAGGCTGCAGCGTGACCACCGCCTTTTAATGTTTTCAATACTTTATGTTTGGCCGGTGATAGGGAAAAAATCGTCTTGCCCATGGCATAGGGGATGACCCGGTCATGTGTGCCATGCAACACCAATGTCGGGCTGTTTACGGATTTGATATAGCGGTCGGTTTCCCAGCGTTGATCCAGCAGTTTGCGGATTGGAAATATCGGCATTTGGGCAGCGGCGATGTTTAGGATTGATGTGTAAGGCGCCTCTAATATCAGCGCATCGGGCGGGATTGTTGTGGCCAGTTTCGTAGCAACGCCTGTGCCCAGACTTTCGCCGTAATAGATAATTTTACCTTTTGGTTGTTGGCCGAGCATCTGTGCAAGATTGTCCCGCACTAAAAGCGCATCGCGGCTGATGGCAAGCTCTGAGGGTTGGCCCGTACTGCCACTTGAGCCGCGATAGGCCATCGCCACTAAGCCGTAACCGTGATTGATCAGGCGGTTGAACCGCTGTGCACGGCCTGCAAGATTGCCTGCATTACCGTGGAAATACACGATTGTCGCTTTGCGCCCTTTTGCAGGATGCGTCCAAATGATCAGTGTCTCTTTGTCGGGAGTTGATAACAGGTATTCTTCTAAACGCGGCTCACCCGCTTCTGTGGGCGTCACATATGTGCTGTTGAACGGATAAATCAACGTTATGCGGGCAAACCAGATGATACCAAAAGCTGCGATGTAAAGGATCATTGCCATAAAAAATGTGCGTTTAATGAAGCGTATCAATCGCATGTCTTATGCCATTTGTTTTTCTATGCGGATTGTATAAATCGCGCAAATCAGTGCCAAAACAGAGGCCAGTATGATGCATAACACCAAAGGCAAAGGGCCGCTTGATGTTGTCAGCATCACGCCTGATAGCGTGGAAAACGCGGCTCCGCCCAATGTCATCAATGCGCCGCCAAGGCCCGATGCCGACCCCGCCAATTCTGGGCGTACATCCAACATACCGGCATTTGCGCTTGGCAAGGTCATCCCGTTGCCAAGGCCGATGGAAATGGTGAATAGAAAAAATGACAAAGGATGTTGCCAACCTGCGAGTATGCAAAACAGGGATCCACCCATGCCTAGAATTGTAATGATGATGCCAATCGTGATCATTTTATAGATACCGTAAGTGTTGGTATATCGCCCCGATATTCCGTTCCCTGCCATGTAACCGATCGGGGTTAGCATCAGATAAGTACCGATTTGTGCACTTGTCAGCCCGTAGATTTCACTGCCGACAAACGGTGCGCCACCCAGATAGGCAAAAAATGTCCCTGCAGAAAATGCAGCTGTTAATGCGTACCCCCAAAACCGTCGTGATTTCAAAAGGTTAGGGTATGATTTTATTTGCTCTGCAAAGCTCGACATCTTGTGTTTGTTGGTTTCACCCAGATCGAACCAGCAGACAATGAACACAACGAGACCGAAGAGAGACAGGAAGTGAAAGTTGGATTGCCAGCCGAACAGCTCGGCCAGATAGCCCCCCAGTGGTGGGGCCAGCATAGGGGCCAGTGCCATGCCCATTGTCACATAACCGATCATGCTGGCTGCCTGTTCGCGGGCAACAAGGTCGCGGACGATTGTGCGTGATAAAACCAGACCGCTAACGATCACGGATTGCAGTACGCGAAAGACAATAAAGGTTTCAAAACTGGTGCTTGTGACGGCCCCTATGGTGGCGAGTATGAATAAAATGATCGAGATCAGCATAACAGGACGCCTGCCGTAGCGATCAGAAATCGGGCCAAGTAGTAGATGTGCAATGGATGTCAGGGCTAAATATCCGGTGATTGCGATCTGCATCAATGAATAAGGTACATTAAAATACCGCGCCATTTCGGGCAGAGACGCCAGAAATATGCTTAGCGAAATAGATCCAATACTGGCGATTAACACCAATGTGGTGATATGCGGCGGCGAATTTCTGTCAAAGTAACGCTGTGGGGGCATGTAATAGCCTGAAAATTATTTGGTAGGTTATCCAGACTTATCACGCGGCTAGACCGCGTCCAGTTACTTTTCGTATAAGGCGTAAGGCAAGACACCCCTTGCGTTATGATTAACAGAAAGGCGCCGCTCTAAAGGTGGCACAGAGCGTTGATGACAGTTTTCACGTTCACATATTCTGCATGATATCCCGATAGGTTCAAAAGCATGCGTATTCTTTGTGTCCAGATCATCTGCGTAAACTAATTGATCGGCATGTTTAACTTCACAGCCCAAGCCAATGGCGTAACGCCGCACCGGTGCATGAAATGCACCGGCAGGTTTTGAAATATCGCGTGCAAGGCAAAAATATTGCGCCCCATCGGGTGTTTGTGCCAACTGTCGCAAGAATTGCCCCGGCGTTTCAAAGGCGCGGTGAACATTCCACAACGGGCATGCGCCGCCATAACGGGCAAATTGCAATGTTGTTGCCGAATGGCGTTTGGTGATGGTGCCTGCCTGATCAACACGGACAAAAAAGAACGGGATGCCTTTCAGGCCAACGCGTTGCATTGTTGATAACCGATGTGCAACTTGCTCAAGCGAGGTGCCAAAGCGCATTGATAAAAGTTCTAGGTCATGCCGGCATTCCTGTGCGGCCTGCAAGAATTTTGCATAAGGCAAAACGGCTGCACCGGCAAAATAATTGGCAAGGCCGATTTTGCAGATATCACGGGCTTCCTTGGTGCTGAAACGTGCTAAATCCAGCGTGGCTTCAATCAATTCATCATGTTCCAACAAGGCAATCTGATGTGCCATCTGAAATGTCTGAGATGCCGGTGATGCAGCTTTGGAAAGTGTTAAAATACGGGCTTTAATATCCAGCTTTCGCAGGTTTGAACTGGTTTTGAATTGTACTGAAACGCGATGCTTTTGCTGGAACCAACTTTGCAGGGCAGAATGTAGTGAATGATCGATATCTGCAAGTTTGTTTGAAAAATATTCCGCAGAATGGTCAATAGAGTCTATATAGTTGTCGCAATAATGAAAGAAATCACGCACTTCTTCCCATGGGGATAGGTTAACAGAACCGCCATCCCGACCTAAAGCCTCGTCCAATGATGCAAGGCGTTCTTGGGTTTGGCGGTAGTTCCGGTGTAAGTTTAGAAAAGCGCGTGCAAGGGTTGGGGCATTGGACGCGGCCAACTGTAAATCCTCAAGATTTGTGGGGCTTTCAGCAAAGACCGGATCTGCCAAGGCCTCTTTCATGTCTGCCACCACACGCTGTGTATCGCCCCCTGAGAGTTTCGTTACATCAAAGCTGAATTCCTGCGCCAAAGTCAGTACGACAGATGCGGCAATCGGGCGATGATTGTTTTCCATTTGACTTAGATATGGCAGTGAAATTTTCAGCCTGTTTGCGAATTCCTTTTGTGTTAGATTGTAGTCCTGACGAATTTGACGCAGGCTGACACCCGCATAAAGTTTTGTTGTCGCCATAGTGTCCTCAATAATGATTTGCAGATTTGCATTTTACAATACTAGGTTTGGAAATAATTTGCAAATTAACTAAAATTGCCTTTCCCAACAGGATGAATAGTGTAGTTTGAAGAACAATATTTCGGGAGGAAATCTGTGACTGATATTATCCAACAATTGGCTGATCGTAGAACTGGTGCGCGCTTGGGCGGCGGACAACGCCGTATTGATGCGCAACATTCCAAGGGCAAGTTAACGGCACGTGAACGTCTAGAAGTTCTGTTGGATGAAGGGTCATTCGAAGAATATGATATGTTCGTGACCCATAAATGCCAGGATTTCGGTATGGGCAATGAACATATACCAGGCGACGGTGTTGTCACTGGTTGGGGCACAATTAATGGCCGGATGGTTTATGTTTTCAGTCAGGATTTCACAGTTTATGGCGGATCTCTTTCTGCGACGCATGCCAAAAAAATCTGCAAGGTACAGGAAATGGCAATGCGCAACGGTGTGCCTATCATCGGGCTAAGCGATTCAGGTGGCGCGCGCATTCAAGAAGGTGTTGCGTCATTGGCGGGTTACACGTCTGTTTTTCAAAATAACATCAAAGCGTCAGGTGTGGTGCCACAGATCAGTGTAATCATGGGCCCAAGTGCGGGTGGTGCAGTTTACTCGCCCGCTTTGACTGATTTCATCTTTATGGTGCGCGACAGTTCTTATATGTTTCTAACAGGACCTGATGTTGTAAAAACAGTTACAAATGAAGTAGTTACAGCAGAAGAGCTGGGTGGTGCTACAACGCACTCAACCAAATCATCGGTCTCGGACGGATCATATGAAAACGATATGGAAGCCTTAATGGAAGTGCGCCGTTTGTTTGATTTTCTACCGCTAAACAATACATCAAAACCACCATCACGGCCATTTTTTGACGGGCATATGCGTAAAGAACCATCGCTGGATACGATTATACCCGACAATGCAAATACACCGTATGATATGAAGGAACTGGTATTGAAACTGGCCGATGAATCGGACTTTTTCGAAATACAAAAGGACTTTGGCAAAAATATCCTAACTGGATTTATTCGCCTAGAAGGCTCTACTGTCGGTGTGGTTGCCAATCAACCGATGGTATTGGCGGGATGCCTTGATATCAATGCGTCACGTAAAGCCGCGCGGTTTGTGCGCTTTTGCGATGCGTTTGAAATTCCGTTGCTAACTTTGGTTGATGTCCCAGGGTTTTTACCTGGAACAGTACAAGAATACGGCGGCGTTATAAAACACGGTGCGAAATTGCTATATGCCTTTGGAGAAGCCACCGTGCCACGGGTTACTGTGATCACGCGCAAGGCTTATGGCGGGGCATATTGCGTGATGTCACCCAAACATCTGGGCGGAGACGTGAACTATGCATGGCCCACAGCTGAAATTGCTGTAATGGGCGCAAAAGGTGCGGTTGAGATTTTGCATCGTAGTGATCTGGGTGATTCTGAAAAAATTGCAGCGTTGACGGATGATTATGAAGATCGGTTTGCAAATCCATTTGTCGCGGCTGAAAACGGTTTTATTGACGAAGTTATAATGCCGCATAATACGCGTATGCGCGTGGCGCGTGCCTTTGCCAGTCTAAAATCGAAAGATGTCAAAAATCTATGGCGCAAACACGACAATCTACCGTTGTGAGGATAAGTATGGCGCTTTTTGTAAAAAATTCGATGATATTAGATACCATAAGAGGGCTTGCCGTTGGAAAAACAACGGCACAGGCAGTTTTTCGCTGTTACAGCTCATGTTTTTTATCAACATTCTATTTTTTAATTAAAAAATCTGTTATGATGCCATCACTAAATGTAAAAATACGCTTGAATAGCTACAAAAATAGGAAAGCAATATGTCAAAAACAATTACATCAATCGCACTTCTGTTGGTCTTGGGACTATCTGCATGCGCCGGTTCTTCAGCTGGCCCGGCACCTGAGCCAGAGCCCATTGCAGCAGAGCCAGTTTCACAAAAACTACCAACCTAATAAAAATCTAATCCTTTTTAGGATTGTTAGCGCATCCCCCTTTATAAAATGTGGGGGTGCGCAATGCTAAAGCATCGCGGGTTTCCATCCCGTCTTCCCAGTTCAGATTTTCAATTTACAATTCGCCGCACCGGTAAAAAAGGTGCGAGCAAGTTGATTAAACGTGAGCGCTATGCGGATCGCAGACATGCGGACCGGCGTGCTGACGAAGGCTTTATGCGTGCTTTATGGGAATACTTTGGTGAAGAACCGTTCGAGCGGGGCAATCTGGATGCCGGCCGATTAAGCTGGTTGCTTGGACGTGAAGTTGAAGTCATCGCCGATTCTTTTGATCCAGAAGACTATGAGGTTTTGCTTAAAATCAACGTAGGGCGGGCGATGGTCAGCTTTCCCGAGGTTTTTGAAGGGTAATCGGCATGTTTTCGCGCATCATAAATCTGATTTGGCGGCAAATCGCCCAAAGCAAGGGACGTGAAAACAATTCGATATGCACCGCCACCAAAGCTGTTTACCTTAATAATCAAGGAAGTTCCG
>JAJFHY010000195.1 GCA_021775375.1 Amylibacter sp.
GGCCGATGCCGCCGCGATGGGTTTGCGGATTTTTGTCAACGACGAGATGGCGGTGGATTCCATAGCCACGCGATTGGCGGAAGTGTCAAAAGGTGCCGGCCCCCGCGGTCGCGGCCCCGTGCATCTGGTGTTGACCCACCCGGAATTACCGGGCGAGGTCGAGATTGCATTAAAAGAAGAATACCCGCTGAACCCGCAAGTGAAGGGTGCTTTGAAGCATATTCAAGGCGTGCAGTTGGTTGAGGAGTTTTAGGTATGTTAAGTGAAGATTTAAAGAAAATTTTACCAGAACCGATTGCAAGAATAACTACAATCGAACTGGAAAAACGAGCAAAAGAATTAAACTTTGGCAGGCAACGATTTGTACACTATACGAGTGCTTCGACTGCAATGTCGATTATCCAAAATCAAGAAATATGGTTCAGGAATGTAACCTGTATGAATGATTATATGGAGGTAAAATTTGGAATTAACGAACTTGTTAAGGCCTTTTCTACAGATAGCCCTTTGAAAATAAAAGAACGCCTTGAAGCCCTAAAATCAGGTTTGTTTGATGAATGCACAACTATTTTCAACTCATGGATTCATGATTTAAATACAAATACATATATTTTTTGCATGTCTAAACACTTAGATTCTGAAGATAAAAGAGGGCGCCTTTCAATGTGGCGTGGTTATGGAGACGGCGCGAAAGTTGCAATTATTATTAATTCAAAGCCACTAATGGCGCAAAGTGATTATTTGGGTATATACAGCAATGGTGTAAATTACATAGGAGAGGAAGGATTAACCGAAATTATTGATAGTTATATTAAAAATTTAGAAGTGGAAAAAGCAGGATTAGAAAGCTTAGATTTAGCTTATTTATCTGGTATGTTGTATCGCGAGTTAGTAGGGTTGGCCTTAACTACAAAACACAATGGTTTTGAAGAAGAGTTAGAGTGGCGGATTTATCAAACCCCTGCATTTGGTACAGAACACAAACTTGAAGAAAAAATAGTAAATATTTCAGGTATCCCACAAAAAATAAAAGCTCTTAAGTTTGGAGATTACACAGAGTTTGGTATTGAAGGGGCTGATCTTGAAAGTCTTTTGGATCGTGTAATTATAGGCCCCAGCGAAGATCAACTTGTAATATACGATTCATTTGTTTCTATCTTAAAAGATGCTGGAATTAGTAATTCTGAGCAAAAGGTTTTTGTTTCTGATATTCCATATAGGGCATGATGTTTTAGTTGCATGTATATAGCTATCCCCCATTATGGCCCTCGTCGATAGACGCGGGCCGCGCCCGACCCTCCCCACGGGAGGGCGCATTCGCACCCACCCAGGGTCAGGCGCGTTCCTGATGTTGTGATACGGAGTGTTTACGTTTATTCAGGAATAGATCACCTACTAATTTTAGGGAAAAACCATGAATACACTCCAACCAAAGTCAGCGGACTACGACAAAAAGGTCAGGGATAGTTTTGCCCGTCAAACGGTGATGCAAACCTTGGGTATCGAACTCGAAAGCGTCGATGCGGGTGCTGTGGTTTTATCCATGGCCTTTGACACGGCCCTGACCCAGCAACACGGGTTCATCCATGCAGGCGTTATCACCACCGGTTTGGACAGTGCCGCAGGCTATGCCGCGCATTCTTTGATGGCGGATGACGCCGCCGTGTTGACGGTGGAATTCAAAACAAGCCTTCTGTCACCCGCACGGGGCGACAGGTTTTTGTTTAAGGGTCAGGTCATAAAACCCGGACGCAGTCTGACCTTTGTTGAAGCCAGGGCTTACGCGCTGGTGGGCAGCGACGAAAAGCTGATTGCGACCTTCAGTGCCACGATGATGACGATTGTCGGACGGGGCGGGGTGCAGGGGTAGGGAGTTAAATATCCCGCGCCATGCCGAAAAATTCTTCATTCGGACGCATACCCGTGACATTAACCATACGGTTCGATAACCCGAAAAACGCGGTGATAGCCCCGATGTCCCAGATATCTTCATCCGTAAAGCCGTGCGCATACAATGTGTCGTAATCGCTCTGATCAACCTCATTGCTGTGCAGGCAAACCTTCATGGCGAAATCCAGCATTGCTTTTTGGCGTTCAGTAATGTCGGCCTTGCGGTAGTTCACGGCCACCTGATCGGCAATCAAAGCATTTTTGGCGCGAATACGCAGCACGGCACCGTGTGCAATGACGCAATACAGGCAACCGTTGGCGTTGGAAGTGGCCACCACGATCATCTCACGCTCGGCTTTGCTAAGCCCGCTATCTTTTTCCATCAACGCATCATGATAGGCGAAAAAAGCGCGGAACTCGTCGGGGCGATGGGCGAATGTCAGAAACACATTCGGTACGAAGCCGGCTTTTTCCTGCACCTCCAGAATGCGCGTGCGAATATCTTCGGGCATATCGCTGATTTCAGGAACGGGGAAACGGCTGATTTGTTGTGTCATATTACTCTTACCAATGGGGTGGGGGTTTGTCGCCAACCGCAATGCCCGACATGGCTTCTGCCTCGGCTTCCGCCGCACGTTGCATCAGCATTTCTATACGTTTTTCTGCGCGTTCAAGCCGGTTGGCCTGGTCAGCGACAATCAAAGACAATTCTTCGGTCATGCACATAGCATGCGACAGTTGAATTTCCAGTTCGGTTATGCGGTTTTTGTCATCCATAATGCTGTCTTACAAACTTGCCCCTGCATGCGCAATCCGTTAGATGTGCGGCCAAGCGAAGGAGTGCCGAGCGATGGCCAAAGATAAAAAGAAAAAACCTGTAAGACCCAAGGCGTTACCGCCAAAGGGATTTCGTGACTATTTTGGTGCGGAAGTGGCCGAGCGTAATGCGATGCTGGCTGAAATTGCAGAAGTGTATCATCGTTACGGGTTTGACGCGCTGGAAAGTTCGGCAGTGGAAACGGTCGAGGCTTTGGGTAGCTTTTTGCCGGACGTGGAACGGCCCAATGCGGGCGTGTTCGCTTGGCAGGACGAAGACGACGCTTGGATGGCTTTGCGTTACGACCTGACGGCACCCTTGGCACGTGTTTTTGCCCAACACCGCAATGATTTGCCCACACCCTACCGTCGTTATGCGATGGGCCCCGTGTGGCGCAATGAAAAGCCGGGACCGGGGCGCTATCGGCAGTTTTATCAGTGCGATGCGGATACGGTTGGGGCGGCAAGCGTGGCGGCGGACGCCGAGATTTGCGCGATGTTGTGTGATACGCTGGAGGCTGTCGGAATTGAGCGCGGCGATTACATTGTTCGGGTGAATAATCGGAAGGTTTTAGATGGTGTATTAGAAACTATCGGGTTGACTGAAGATGATGTTTCAACGCGAGAAGCGGTTCTTCGCACCATAGACAAATTTGATAAGGTCGGTAGGGAAGGTGTGCTTCAACTTCTAACAGAAGGTAGAACGGACTCCTCTGGTGCACGCATAGATGGGGTTGGGTTGAGTATGGCGCAAGCCGAAAATGTTTATTATTTTCTAAATTCCACTGGTGACAATAACACTGAAACACTGGGATTACTTTCGCAACTCATTGGAAGTTCTGCCAAGGGGCAAGCGGGTCTTAATGAATTAGAAGATATTTCAGAGCTGCTAAATGCTCAGGGGTATAATGAGAACCAAATAAGAATAGATTCTTCTGTCGTCCGCGGCCTCGGCTACTACACAGGCCCCGTCTATGAGGCCGAACTCACCTTTGAAATCCTCGACGCCAAAGGTCGCAAACGTCAATTCGGGTCTGTCGCAGGTGGCGGACGCTACGACGATCTGGTCAAGCGTTTCACAGGGCAGGAAGTACCTGCAACGGGTGTTTCCATCGGGGTTGATCGTCTACTTGCCGCTTTACGCGAAAAGGGACGGATTTCATCGCAATCGAAGGGGCCCGTTGTCGTTACAGTAATGGATCGCGACCGTATGGGTGATTATCAGGAAATGGTGGCGGAACTGCGCAATGCGGGTATTCGCGCCGAAGTGTATCTGGGCAATCCGAAAAACTTCGGTAACCAGTTGAAATACGCCGATAAACGCGAAAGTCCGGTGGCGGTAATCGAAGGTGGCGACGAAAAAGCCAAGGGCGTTGTGCAGATCAAGGATTTGGCACTTGGCGCACGGCTATCGGCCGAAATAGAAACGACGGAAGAATGGAAAGCCCAGCCTGCACAGATCGAGATCAAGCGCTCGGACCTTGTGGAAGAAGTGCGCAAAATGATAGCGCGCGCAGAGGGTTTGGGCTGATGTCACCTGTTGCGGTGAAATCGCTTGCGGGGCGTTTATCGAATGCGTTCCTTGCGGCAGGGGCCGTTCCGGTTGAGGCCGAAGCCTTGCAACCGGCCGAGGTTCTGCTGGATCTATACGGCGAAGATATTCGCGGGCGCGCGTATGTCACGGACGACCCGGTGGACGGCGAGCAAATGTTGCGCCCCGATTTCACTGTACCTGTGGTGCAGATGCATATGGCGGATGGTGCGGAACCTGCACGTTACACGTATAACGGCCCGGTTTGGCGTAAGCAGGAGCCGGGTGCGGGGCGGGCCAAGGAATATTTGCAGGTCGGGTTCGAGCTGTTTGACCGCCACGACCCTGCGGCCTCGGATGCCGAAGTTTTCGCGTTGTTTCACGAGATCCTGAAACCTTACGGTTTGCGCATGGCAACGGGCGATGTAGGGCTTTTGGCAGCGGCAATTGATGGTCTGACAACGACCGCGCGGCGCAAAGAACGTTTGCGGCGGCAAATTTGGCGGCCCGACAGATTTCACCATTTACTGGACATGTACAGCGGCAAAGCTGAAAATCTGCCAACACGTATAGCGTTGCTTGATCAGGTTGAAGCCAAGGGTGCAAAGGCGGTTTTGAAAGCTGCCGGACCTTTGTTGGGCGTTCGTAGCGAGGCCGAGATCATGGCGCGCGTTGCAAGCCTGCAAAAGGATGCAACAACACGCCCCATTCCCGAAAATGAAGTTGAGGCTCTGGAAGAATTGCTGGCGCTTCACGGGCCTGCAGCGGATGCTTTGCAAACCTTGCGCGGTGTCGAGGATCGCCTGAACGGTTTTGCCCCCGCTGTTGACCGACTTGAGGCGCGTCTGAATGCAATGGCGGCACAAGGTGTGAATGTGGAAACGCTACCGTTCGAGGCCAGTTTCGGACTGACCTCTTTGGAATATTACGATGGTTTCGTGTTCGGCTTTTTTGACGGTGAAACCCCGATTTCAAGTGGCGGACGATACGATGCATTAACGGCTGTTTTGGGGCAGGGCCGCTCTATTCCCGCTGTGGGTGGCGTCATTCGTCCCGATGCTTTGGCAGCTGTCGGAGGTGTGGCATGAGCGTTTTGAAACTTGCCGTGCCGTCCAAAGGGCGGTTGCAGGAAAAAACCATGGCGTGGTTTGCCGAGCACGGGATCAATGTGTCGCGCGCAGGGTCTGATCGGGAATACTCTGGCGTTGTTACAGGTGTCGAGGGCGTAGAGTTGGTAATGTTATCCGCGGGTGAGATCCCCAAAGAGCTGAAAGCGGGACGTATTCATCTGGGTGTGACAGGGACGGATTTAATCCATGAAAAACTGCCGCTTTGGCAATCTGTTGTCGTCAATCTGCAAGAACTTGGTTTCGGGCAGGCCGATCTGATTATTGCGGTTCCTAAGGGCTGGGTCGATGTTGATTGCGTGGAAGATCTGGACGGGGTTGCGGCACAGTTTCGCGCCAACCACGGGTATCGTTTACGCATTGCAACCAAATACCACAATCTGGTGCGTGGCTTTTTGCGCAGCAAAGGTGTGGCCGATTATCAACTGGTGGACAGCCAAGGTGCAACCGAAGGTGTGGTAAAAAACCTGACGGCGGAAGCGATTGCCGATATTACATCGTCAGGGGCGACGCTGGAGGCAAATCACTTGAAAACACTTGATGACGGTCTGATATTGCAGTCGCAAGCCTGCGTTTTTGCAAGCCGTACTGCGGATTGGTCAGATGCGTCCCGGGCTGCATTGCGTGATATGGCAACAAAAACAGGCTGGGATATTACGGGGATTTGATATGGTGATCCAAACCTTTCGGACAGTTCAGGACATGCGCACACAAGTTACCGCTTGGAAGGCGACAGGTTTGCGCGTGGGGCTGGTGCCGACCATGGGTAATTTGCACGCGGGGCATATCGCACTTGTAAAGGCCGCTTTGGCGCAGACCGACCGCGTGATCACGACGATTTTTATCAATCCGACGCAGTTTGGCGCGAATGAGGATTTGGACAGCTATCCGCATACGGAAGCGGCTGACAGTGAACAAGTGGCCGATGCGGGCGGACACGCGATGTTCATCCCCTCATCGGCTGAAATGTATCCGGCAGGGTTTTCCACCCGTGTAATCGTTGACGGGTTGACCGATTGCTTGTGCGGTGCTGCGCGGCCCGGGCATATGGACGGGGTTTCTCAAGTGGTCACGAAGCTTTTGAACCAGGCGCATGCGGATGTGGCGTTTTTCGGTGAAAAAGACTGGCAGCAACTGACGGTGATCAAACGGTTGGCGCGTGATTTGGATATAGAAACGGAAATTTGCGGCGTGCCGACGGTTCGCGATGCATACGGATTGGCTTTGTCATCACGCAATGGCTATTTGAATGCGGAAGAAGTCGATATTGCACGCAAACTTAACGTGATTCTGAAAAAAGCGGCTTATGACATTGCCGCAGGCGGTTTTGCCATTGATGAGTGTATGAAAGCGGCCAAGGCTTTGATGAAGGCGGGATTTTCCGGTGTGGACTATGTTGAATGCCGGGATGCCGATACGCTGGAATTGCTTGACCGGTCTGAAGGGCGTTCATGCCGGATATTTGCAGCGGTACATGTGGGTCCTGCGCGTCTGATCGATAATCATCTGGTGAATTAGAGTAACCAGTTCAATCTGCTACCACGCCTTCGGATTTGATATATTCTAGCATCTATTGGATTCCAGTTGTTTGAAATTAAAATATATTTCTTGCGCAATTGTGTCTGCTAAACCAGTAAACTAGTTTAGTATTTCAGTGCTAAACCCTAGGCATTCATAAATGTCAGCAGACCTTAGATCAGGCCTAAGTCAGCCAGTGCAATTTCCAGGTCTTTGGGCAATTTATCATCAGTTGCGCGACCAACAGGCAGGTCTTTGGGTGCGTCTTCGCATGTTAAATAACGCCAACCCTGAAAGGGTCTGCGTCTAACAACGGTGGTGCGTATCAATTCAGGTGCCAGCATAATACCGCAGCGCCGGATACCGTCATCGCCTATAACCTCTTCAAAGCCGATGATCTGTTGGCGGGCCTGAATAAAGCCCTTGATCACCCAATACATTGATCCACCGTTAAAAACTTCCTGATCACGCCGTGGCCACATACGGGTGATATGCAACGCATAATCGCGGCTCATTTGGGCGCGGCGGTTTGCCTGCCATTCGGTCAGCGATTCCACGCTTTCCGAGCCTACGCTGAGTTTTATGATGTTGATTTTTCCGGTCATGTTGTGAAATTAACATTGGATTAAGAAATGTAAATCGTTTACCTTCTGTTCTCTACCTAAAGAATCGAAAGAAAATTGCTATGAGCCGTTTTGCAGCCCCTATCGCCGAGCAAATTTGGGATATGAAATACCGTTTCAAGGATGCGGACGGAACACCCATCGATCAGACGGTAGAAGACACGTGGCGCCGGATTGCACGGGCATTGGCGGAAGTTGAAAAAAAACCTGATGCCTGGGAAGCAAAGTTCTATGATGCGCTGGAAGATTTCAAATTCCTGCCTGCGGGCCGCATTATAGCAGGGGCAGGCACAAAACGCTCTGTTACACTGTTTAATTGCTTCGTGATGGGCACAATTCCCGACACGATGGGCGGTATTTTCGATATGTTGAAAGAGGCCGCACTGACCATGCAGCAGGGCGGCGGCATTGGTTACGACTTTTCCACTTTACGCCCGCGCGGGGCTGCCGTTCACGGTGTTGCCGCCGACGCAAGCGGGCCGTTATCATTCATGGATGTTTGGGATGCGATGTGCCGTACGATCATGTCGGCAGGCTCACGCAGGGGCGCAATGATGGCGACAATGCGCTGCGACCACCCTGATATTTACCGCTTTATCGAAGCCAAACAGGACAGTGCGCGACTGCGTATGTTCAATCTGTCGGTGCTGGTGACGGATGATTTCATGGCGGCTGTCAAAGCCGATGACACTTGGGATCTGGAGTTTGACGGTACGATCTATAAAACAGTCAAGGCACTGGATCTGTGGAATAAAATCATGCAGGCGACATATGATTACGCCGAACCCGGTGTGATTTTCATCGACCGTATCAATCAAAAGAACAACTTGCATTATTGTGAAACAATTGCCGCGACAAACCCTTGTGGCGAGCAACCTTTGCCGCCTTATGGTGCGTGTCTGTTGGGGTCGATCAATTTGGCGCGATTGGTGAAAGACCCGTTTGAAGACGGTGCTGATCTGGATGAGAATTTACTGGATGATCTGGTGCGCACGGCCGTGCGGATGATGGATAATGTTGTGGATACTTCACGTTTTCCACTGGACGCACAGGCACAAGAAGCGCAGGCAAAGCGGCGCATCGGTCTGGGTGTAACAGGCCTTGCGGATGCGCTTTTGATGGTCGGTGAACGCTATGGCTCAGAAGAGGCCGCGAAGCGCACGGAAAACTGGATGAGCCGCGTGGCGCGCGCTGCCTATTTGGCCTCTGCCGATCTGGCGGCTGAAAAAGGTGCGTTCCCGCTTTATGACAAACAAGCGTTTCTGGCCTCTGAAACCATGCAGGACATGGATGCGGATGTACGGGGTGCCATCTCTGACAACGGCATTCGCAATGCCCTGCTGACCTCGATTGCGCCAACCGGTACGATCAGTCTTTATGCAGGCAACGTATCAAGCGGCATCGAGCCGGTCTTTGCCTATGCTTACAGCCGTAAAGTTCTGCAAAAAGACGGCTCGCGCACGCAAGAAGAAGTGGTGGATTACGCGGTTGAAATGTGGCGCGCGAAATTCGGCGACAAAGAATTGCCGGATTACTTTGTAAATGCCCAAACGCTGGCCCCGTTGGCGCATGTGCGTATGCAGGCTGCTGCACAAAAATGGATCGACAGTTCCATTTCAAAAACAATCAACTGCCCGGAAGACATCAGTTTTGATGATTTTAAACAGGTCTATATGGCCGCTTGGGATCAGGGGTGTAAAGGTTGCACAACCTACCGCCCCAACGATGTGACAGGCTCGGTTCTTAGCGTGTCCGAAACCGCAGAAAGTGTACCTGAAATCGATAAAGGCGCGGATGTGGTTTATCTATCCGAACCGCTAAGTCGCCCTGATGCATTGGAAGGCCACACCTATAAGATCAAGTGGCCGGAATCCGAGCACGCGATTTATATCACCATCAACGACGTGATCGAAAACAACAAACGCCGCCCGTTTGAAGTGTTCATCAACTCAAAGAATATGGAACATTATGCGTGGACTTTGGCCCTGACACGGATGATTTCTGCCGTGTTCCGTCGCGGTGGCGACGTGTCCTTTGTGGTTGAGGAACTGAAAGCTGTGTTTGATCCGCGTGGCGGGGCTTGGGTACAAGGCAAATACATCCCATCCATTCTAGCCGCGATCGGTGGCGTGATTGAACAACACATGATCCGTATCGGCTTTATTGCATCCGAAGGCGGCCACTTAAAAACCGATCCCAAGGCCGAAGTGATTGCCGTAGGCGAACGCCCGCGCGGCCCCGCGTGCCCTGCTTGCGGGCAATACGGTATGCGCATGATCGAGGGCTGCATGACATGCGGCGATTGCGGGCATTCGAAGTGCAGTTAAGCTGTATGGGGGATGACTGCTTTGAGGCCAAAGTGGGCATTAGTATTGATGCTGATATTTTATAAAATACAGTTACCATAATCTGTTATGTACAATGATGCTCCAATAATTAACTATTGTAGAACTAAAATGGCCCTCACTGTAATTCTGATGACAAAGATTATTTAAAATGAAAATACTTAAGATCAGCTACATTGTTCATACAATCTTCTGGGTCGTAATGATTATATTGTCTCTATTCAGCAAGCTAGTAGCGCAAATGCCTATATTCCTTATCGTTGTGTCTGGATCAGTACATTATGAATTTTTAGCATGGGTTACCAATGCAGATGATCCTTTTGCTACGCAACAGGGAGGTACTGGAATTACTGCGATTGCTTGGAATATTTATACATCATTGTGGTTCGCACTCATCATCAGCCTGACAATATTCATTGTTTTGAAGTGGCGACAGGGAAAACGGTTACCACTGTTGATAGCTGGACATGTGCCTACCTTCATTATCGGGCTTGTTTTAACAGCTATAGTTGGTTCTTTATATTTTCCTTTATCTTTATAGTTAGGCTGACACTCACAGAGTGGGTTCGTCACACGCTTATCTGTCATTGTAGACACTCGCCAATGGCAAGTTTGTCCCGCACAACAGACACTGGCTGTATTAATACTCTATCCATATAAAATTGGTAAAGCGTCTTGTAATTGCAATCTATTTTCCGATGAATTACTGGAGTTTTGCTTTACGATATCGCCATAGCACCCACCGCTTTAACTCCACACCCATTCCCGTATCATACTTGTCGCTGACGTAGCCATAAGCAGCTCTGCCAGATTATCAACCCCAAGGAACCGAAGCTGCGTTAGCGGGTATGATCACCCCTCGAACACCACACCGTTTTCCTGCGCTGTCAGGCGCGGGTCTTTGGATTTTACCGTAACAGGCCGACCCTCCAGCACTTCCATACACCGCGCATAGGTCTCGTCTTCCAGTCGCTGCATGGCGTCATTTGTATAAAACGTAAGGTGTGGTGACAGGATGACATTGTCCATTTCAAACAAGGCGCGCATCGGGTGGTCTATTTGGTTCAACGGCTCTTGGCTGTAAACATCCAGTCCCGCACCCGCGATGACCCCGTTTTTTAACGCTTGCAATAAAGCCTTTTCATCCACGATGGCACCGCGCGAGACATTGATCAGTATCGCCGAAGATTTCATGCAAGCTAGCTCATCCGAACCGATCAGGTGGTGCGTGCTGTCGTTCAATACGCAATGCACTGAAACGAAATCACAGATCGCAAGCATCTCTTGCAGATCATCACATTTCGTAACACCTGCGGCCTGCATCACGTCCTGCGGCATGTTCGGATTATAGCCCAGCACTTTGGCACCAAAGCCTGCACCGGCCATCCGCGCCATGCTCTTGCCGATCTTGCCAACACCGACCAGTCCGACAGTTTTACCCGAGATATCAGACCCCATCCAACGTTCGGTAGGCCAGGCCCAGCCATCAGTTTGCATGGCATTGTGGATTGGCACCAGTTTTTTGGCCAAAGCAATCATCAAGGCAAACGCGCCTTCGGCCACTGTGCTTTCCGCATATTCGGGGATGTTGACCACGGGTATTTTATGGGCGCGCGCGGCATCTATATCGATAGCGTCAATGCCGACGCCGTATTTGACGATGCCTTTTAATTGCGTGGTATTTTCGATCACCTTGGCGGTAATCGGGGTGTAGCACATCAGGATCAGATCGGCATCACGAGTTTCAGCCATCAGGTCAGCTTCGGTTACATCATCGGGCAGTAAAACCAGTTTTGCACCTGTCGCGCGCAGCGCCTGGTCCAGATGCGGGCATTCAAGTTCAAGGTCAGTGCGAACGATTTTTATTTGTCTGGCCATTAATGCTCTTTCTAATGTGGTTTTTATTCAGCAATTGCCTTATTCGTCAGCTTATCCAATGCCCCTGTCATTTTCTTTAATACCGCTGCATCGGCAGGAATACCGTGATCTTCGGATAATTCATTTGGGGCATGGTAGGCGATAAACACCTGACCGTTCGCATCTTCATAGGCAACCACACGCAGGGGTAAATCAAGCCCGGCTGTTTGGCCTGCCTGTAATGCGGGTGTTCCCAATTTAGGATTGCCGAACATCAGCATTTGGGTTGGACGTAACTCCATATCAATCTTGGCGGCGCCTGCTGCATGATCGACACGGGCAAAAACTTTGGCGCCGGCGCCTTCAACGGCTGATACAAGACGGTCAATAGTAACGCTAACCGAATGCGTACTTGGCTTGGTTATCAGATCAGCGGCAAAGGCTTGTGTGGCCGATAATGCAAGGGCGAGTGTTATTAGTTTCAAAATACGCATGATTTTTCCTTTTATGTTTGATCTTATAATAGATGGTTCGGGCATTTCAGGCAACGGGCGGGGCAACCGGTTTTAGTCAATTGGGAAAGCATTAAAGCCTGCATCAACCAGATCGCCAATATAGGTGCGCGCTATTTGCGGGTTAATCGCGACAATGGCAGGGCGGCAAGCCAGCGACACCAACCCATGCACAGATGCCCATAACAGTAGAAAAAATTGCCGGTGTTGTTCTGATTGGGGGTCCGCTTCACCGGCACGGATCAGCATTTCCAATAGACCGATCTGGTAATCTTGCGCCTTTGGGTCTTGGAGAGCATCAGTTCTATATTCAAACATTAACCACCAACGCCGAGGTTCGGAGATGGCAAAATCAAAATACGCTTCACCCAAAGCAACAACACGGGAACGCTTGTCTTGTTCTGATGTCTCTATCGCAAGATGCAAGCGTTCCGATAGCATCCCCGCAGATTTTCCGATGACGGCACGAACGACTGCATTCAGATCACCAAAAGCGTTATACAATGAGCCTACAGACACATTTAAGTCTTTGGCTAGCCCACGTGCGCTAAGCGCATCGATCCCTTTTTCCAGGACGATGCGCTCTGCAATCATGATTGCACGTTCGCGAATATCAGCAAGGTTACGTTCTCGTTTTGATAAAGTTTTTTCTATGGTCATGGACCCGTGTTTGAGACATCTTGCAACCCGTGTCAATTTCAGAAACGCACGGCTTTCGTCGGGGTTAACCTATAGATACTTGATGACAGATCATTTTCCTGCATGAAGCTGGCAATCGACCCGAACGTTGCTGTTGCCACCCGTGATCCATGGTCTGCAGTGGTAAGTGCTTTTGAGGCAGCAGGCGCGATAAATCGTTTAAATCCACCAAGCGGGATTACCTGCGGTTTGAAATGCGCTGCAATATCGGTCTTGATCCGGCGCACATCGTTAGTCCCGTATAGGCTTGCAACCATAACATCGAGTGTATGTTCGGTACAGTTCTGGAACTGGCTGGTGTTTGGGTTGGCCAACACTGAATAATTCGCATTGTGCAGGGTCGTATAAGTAGGGCTGCTGATGACCTTCAACAGCTTTTTCTGTAGGCGGGCATCGGGAATGATGATGCCGGCATCCAACCTTTGTGCGCCTGCAAAGAAATCAGCCGGACTATCCTGAACAAGATTGCTTCGGGTTCTGTCGCCAGCCTGTTGGTAAAGGTTGTAAACTTGGTAACCGCGCCCGGTGCTGCCGTCGGCATGTGTGATCTGGGAATAGACCCAGAAGCCCACATGCGTATAATTGACGCCCTTAGGCAGTTCTGCAGGGTCTCGTCCCATCCGTCCCACGATTGCAACATTCACACCTTGTGCGGCAAGGTTCTGCTGCACACGGTTGGAAAATGTTGCAACCTCGGCTGCAGGCAGTATGGGATTGCCAGCCTCGCTGCTACCGGCCCATGCAAAAGATGGTAGAGTTGCGGCAAGTGCGAAAACTATCAGTGAAAAACGACGTATCATAATAAACTCCTGTAAATAATTGGATTAATCCAAGGTGGGCGCGCCATCGGCCTTTATGGCGTGATTGTTTGTCGGTTGGCCTGTACCAGCACGCAAAAGCTCTGTTCCTGCAGTGACCGAACCTTCGCCAACCTCTTCAAGTGCGGCACCTGAAACCGTGAAGACTGATCCAAACGCAACGATTGGAACGGCAATCACAGCCGCGGCTCCCGTAACAACGGCCGCTGACCCGTGGCTGGCCGCCTGTGCGCTGTGATCGACTGACTGTGCAGAATGTTGACCACTGGCTCCGGCAAAGGATGGGGTGGCTATTAAGGCAATAAGTGTAATTAAACTTGGACGAATAAACATGTGATGTCCCTTTCATGAACAATGTTCACAATTGGTAACAACAAGAATCACATCCGTCAACATATTTGTGAACATCGTTCACAAATGTTACATAATGACGTTTTGATGTGTTTCAATAGTCAGGCAACAGGCGGGGCGCCGCCTGCATCTGTTTCGGCCTTGATATAAGGTTTCAACCTTTCACCGATCTCAGCAGAGTTATCAGGCAACCGGTAATTGGCCAGAACATCTTTCCAAACAGTATATGCCCGTTCGGTCGAGGTTTGCGCGCCAGCTTCTGACCATGCGCCGAAATTTGACAGATCTGCAACAAGCGGCTGATAAAATGCATCCTTATAACGACGCATAGTTTGGCCCGTGTCAAAAAAGTGCCCGCCGGGATCAACTTGTTCCAGCGCAGACCACGCCAGTGCGTTTTCGCTGTCTTCAGGGGGTTGGCACAGTTCGGCGAAAGATTGCAGAGCTTCAATATCATTGATGAATTTCTCATACCCAAAGGTCAGCCCGCCTTCCAACCAGCCTGCAGAATGTTTCACAACAGTTGCCTGCGCCATAACCGTCGCCCACATCGCCATGTTGTTTTCCAGTCCAGCCTGCATGTCGGCTACATTGGATGCAGAACCGCCGGCTGAACGCCAAGGCAGGTCGATAAATCGCGCCAATTGGCCCGTGCCCAAAGTCATTTTTACCTGTTCAGGTGTGCCAAAAGCGGGCGCGCCTGATTTCATATCAACGTTAGAGCCAAATCCACCATAAGCAACAGGTGCACCGGGTTTGGTTAATTGCGACAGGGTGATGCCCGCCAGAGCTTCGGCGTGTTGCAATACAAGTGCCCCTTCAACCGTAATAGGGGCCATAGCCCCCGCAAGACAGAACGGGGTGATGATGCACAACTGACCTGCGCGGGCAAAATCCATAATGCCTTGGCCCATCGGAATGTCCAGCATGCGCGGCGAGTTGGTGTTGACCACAGTGCTTACCCATGTTCCGGCGGCAAATTCGGCGTCCGAAAGATTGAAACCGATACGGATCATCTCGAAAGCCTGTTCAACCTGTTTTTGCCCACGTGAATAAAGGAACATCGGCTTATCAGATAGGGTCATTTGCGCGTTCATGGTGGCATAATGTCGTAATTCAGGTGTAATATCTTGCGGCTCGGCTGATGGGCCAAGCTGATGGATAACATCAAAGCTTTGATGAAGTTTCACTGTTTCCTCAAAATCAGCGTAACACCCCGGCCGTCTGCCGCGTTCAAGGTTGGTTGTGTTCGGGCAACCGCCACCGGGTGCGAACATCAGTGTCCCAAGTTCGAATTGCTGGCAGCGATCGGGATTTATCGCCATAATCGGAATGGATTTGGGCGCGGTTTTCAAGGCAGCCTCAACCATTTCGCGACCCATACGCACCATCAGATCGGTATCATTGACGATGGCACCGCCGGTTTTAAAAATCTTGCGGGCCTCATCCAGCAGGATTTTCATGCCCAGCTCTTCCAATACTTTCAGGGCCATATTGTGAATGTTTATGATGGCATCTTCTGTAAAGAAACCTTGTGGCGCAAAGGGGTGCCGCAACTGGCGGTACCGCAAAGAGCGGTCAAGCGAGACCGGCTTTTCCAGCCGGTTTTCCCGCCCGCGACGTTTTCGTATAGTTGCCATAAGCTTTCCTAATTAGATAGGTCACTTAACGCCGTTTTTTTCACTCTGTGAAGCCTGTAAATTACCCACGCCCACGATAAGTCGGGACACCCTGATCAGGGATCCAGACATTTTCAGGGGCGGGGCCCGTCTGATAAAACACATCTATTGGAATACCACCGCGCGGATACCAATAACCGCCGATGCGCAACCATTCGGGGTCTAGCAGGTCGGCAAGACGCTTACCGATGGAAACCGTGCAGTCTTCGTGAAATGCACCGTGATTACGGAATGATCCCAGGTATAATTTCAGCGATTTACTTTCCACCAGCCAGTCGGTCGGCATGTAATCGATCACAAGGTGGGCGAAATCGGGTTGTCCCGTCATCGGGCAAAGCGAGGTGAATTCGGGGGCGGTAAAACGCACGCAATATGGCGTTCCTGCTTGTGGGTTGGGTACGCGCTCCAGTTCTGCCGCATCCGGGTTTTCGGGCAATACAGTTGTGCTGCCAAGTTGTTTCAGGTTGGCGTATATATCATCTTTGGTCATCGTGATTTTCCCTTCATGTGCAGTTAAACACCGCGTTTGTTGCCCCATAGCATGACATGCAATTGCGGCAGAACATATGCGTCAAACCATTGATCCGTAGTTACTTTATCTATCAACCATAACATTTTATCTGTTACATTATCTTGGTTGATGGGGGCGTCATATTCATCTGCGGGGGGCGGCATATCATTACCCGGTTGCAAATAGACCGGCAGTTGCGGATAGCGTGTTGCCGCCTCTTTGGCGAAATCGTAATCAGTGTCATCAAATATAACGATTTTCAAAACGGTCTTTGGTTTTGTACCGGCCTTATGCAGACAGTCGTCAAACATATCCCAGTCAACAACCATATCGCTTGATGGTGGTTTGGGGCTGAGCACCAGCATATCAAGATCGGCAAACCAGTCCTTGGATACTGAGCCCTGCGTTTCCAGTGCAAATCTGTAACCCGCATCATGGCCCCGCGTTATAAGGTCGCCAAAAGGCTGGATCGCCGGATTGCCTCCCGACAGGGTGACCATGATCGGTTTATGACCAGATAGATCGGTGACTTTCCGCCACACCTCATCCGTTGTCATAGACAGCCATTTATCGCGATATTCAGAGTCTACGGCGTGCAGGCTATCGCACCAGGAACAGCGGTAATCACAGCCGCCGGTGCGCACGAATACTGTTGGCAGGCCGATCAACGCGCCTTCGCCCTGTATCGTCGGGCCAAAGATTTCGCTGATGCGCAAATCGCTCATGGCCGGTACTCTGCCCATGTTTTGGGTGTCTCGCTGACGCTGACGGCAGAGGTCTCGGGCAGGCGCGATTTGCACCAGTCATAGAGGTGTTTTGCCAGCCGTTCGGCGGTGACCATATCGTCGCCAAGCACATCGTTCAGATGGCGGTGGTCAAGTTGGCTGTCGATATAGTCTTTCAGCGGGGTTAATTCGTTGTAATCACGCACAAAACCATGGGCGTTCAGGGTTTGCGAAGACAGCTCTACCTTGACGATATAATTGTGACCGTGCAACCGCGCGCATTGATGATCTGCGGGCAAGTCCTTTAATTGGTGCGAGGCTGAAAAATGGAACTCTTTGGTGATGCGGTAGGTCATTTCACAGCCCCGTTCGCCATAGCTTGACGCCAGAATTCCGGATCAGCGTATTCGGTTGGATCACTTACACCTGCAAGGGCAAAAGCCTCTATGCGCTCAACGCAAGTACCACAACGCCCGCAGTGTATTGCGCCGCCTTTATAGCATGACCAAGTGTCGGCAAAGGGCGTGTTATGCGCAGCCCCACTGGTGACGATATCAGCCTTTGAGCCATTCACGAAAGGCGTGTAAAGCCTCACCGATGCATAGCCGTCAAGGGCTTGATCTTGCATGATTTGAAACGCATCGATAAAGCCCGGGCGACAATCGGGATAGATGAAATGATCGCCGCCGTGAACGGCCGTTGCAACGGCGTCCGCGTCTTGCGCAGCTGCTACCCCAAAGGCAATGGCCAGCATGATGGCATTGCGGTTCGGCACCACCGTGACCTTCATGCTATCTTCGGCATAGTGACCGTCGGGGACATCAATGTCATCGGTCAGCGCAGACCCTGTCAGGCTGGCCCCGATGGTGCGGATGTCGATGATTTGATGGGGTACACCAAGTGCGGCCGCGCAGGTGGCGGCATAGTCCAGTTCTTTTTTGTGCCTTTGACCGTAATCAAAGGATAAAAGGCTGTGCAATGTGTTTTCGGCGGCCACTTTATAGGCAAGCGACACACTGTCCAATCCGCCTGAGCAGATGACGATGGTTTTCATTAGTCTAGTCCTTGTTTTATCCGGGTAGGCTGCGACCGGTAACGGGGGCATAATGCGTTTCGATGACTGGTTCAATCCCCAAAAACAATGCTATGATCCACCGATGAAGCAAATTGAGAATGTCCTGACCGATAAAGGCTCGAAATACGCAGTCAGCGGCGGTGCTGCCCAGACCCGTGCTGATGTCGCGGATTTTATCAAACAACTGAAGCGTAAAAAGAAGTTCGCACGCGCCACGCATAACACTTGGGCGGTGATTTTTGCTGATGGCGAGCAGGTCAAAAACGATGACGGGGAAAGCGGTGCAGGCGCATTGATTTTGCAGATGCTGGAACGCGCGGAATTGCGCGACCATATCATCGTTGTGACCCGCTGGTATGGTGGCGTGCATCTGGGCGGGGATCGGTTTCGGCATGTGAAAACCTGTGTGCAGGCCTATCTGGATGAGGCGTAACACAATACACCAACACGCAGCGCGATGGTAAAACAAACGCAAATATGCTATAGGTAAATCACTTTGAATATTTAGTTTGATTTTCATTCAGGCAATAGGCGGGAGCGTCTGATGCTTTAATAGAGGGAGAACAAGATATGGCACATTTTATTGTAACGGGTAACTACACAAATGATGCGATGAAGGGGATGGTTGCACATCCGTCAGACCGCGAAGCTGCTGCCAGAGCTTTGGTTGAGGCCGCCGGCGGTAAGGTTCAGGCGTATTACATGACCACGGGCGAGAAAGATTTCATGATGATTGCAAAAGCAAAAGACGGCATCGACGTGATTGCAAGCCTGCTGGTCGCGGGTGCATCTGGCACTGTTTCAAACCTGAAAACGGTGCGCGGCTTTACCAGTGCGGAATTCACGGCGGCACAGAAAAAAGCCGGCGCAATCGCGGCAACTTACCTGCCGGCAAATTCCGGCGTGCTTATAAACGAAACCTGATCCGCGGTCAGTCATGTTGGCCCGTTAATGCGGGTGTCCCCGCCGATGCAGACGGCGAGGACCGGGGGATTATTATTCGCTGGGTAAAACACCGGCTTCGGTTGCTGCGGCAATTTCCGCCTCGTCCAATGCACCGCTTTTATCAACATCGGCGGCCACAAGTGCGGCTTCCGGGGTGGACGGGTATGCGGCCACAAATTCAATTTCGGAAATTACGCCATTTGCGTCCGTGTCCATTGCCTTGAAATCAGCAGCAAAGCTAGCGGTTGCAAACAGCATAGAGGCCAGTATGGCGATCGAATTTTTCATGGTTATTCTCCTGTATATTAATCCCGGGTTAAGTCCCGAACCAGAAGCGACTGCCGCTTCTGCAGACAGTATGAAAGATGCAAAAGCGCTGTACAATTGAATGAACGCATGGCGCCAAATCTGCGCATGTTTTGGCTTAAATGTTCCAGATGTGTAAGCAGGTTTTGGCTGAAATCATACGAACAGGCAAGGCTTTGCCGAACCGCCCTTGGCGGTGATTTATCGCTGGACAGGATTATTTTTCTAGAACGGATAATTGCCCTGTTTTGCCAACTCGCCGAAATAGATCGCAAAGAAATGACAGGCCGATGCGGCGACAACGAACACATGCCATATGGCGTTTGAAAACCGCAGGCTTTCCCATCTGTAAAAGATCACACCGGCCGTATAAGTCAGCCCGCCTGCGATCACCAGCCAGAAACTAAGGGCAGGTATGGATTGGGTCATGGGCCACGCAAGTGCAAGGCTTGCCCATCCCAACCCAAGATATAGAAACGTCGAGCCCATGCCGGGTTCATGCCAGTGGAACAGGCGCCGCGAGACACCGTAAAGCGCTACAGCCCAGACCAGACCCAGAATAAGATAACTGAAATTGCTGCCGATCAACACCACAAGCGGGGTGTAAGTGCCGGCGATTTTCAGAAAAATTGCAGCATGGTCATAGCGGCGCAGTGCAGGGCGCAAATCTTCGCGCGGTGTCATGTGATAGGCAGCGGACGCGACAAAGGCTGTTATTATCATCGCGGTATAAATCCATGTGGCGATCAGATCAGACAGGCTGCCCGGGCCGATGACCAGCGTGATCAGGGCAATGCTTGCAATCAGCGCGCCGCTGACACCGATGAAATGAACCACCCCGTCGGCCAGACGCTCGGCAATGGAATAATCGGGATAAATATAGGGTTTTTGTGACGCTGGCATATCAGTTTCATTGGCCGGTATGGCGTAAGCGACTTGATGATGTGATGGGTTAATGAATGCACTATCCATTGGCTACCTCGTTACTCTACATGACACTATTTAATACACTTTCTATATCGATATAATGTTATTGTGGTAAATTTTTGACGAAATGACAAGTTTTTGATGTGGGGGTGTTCTGGTTCATTGAATTTATCCGTTTCGCCAAAGGGAAAGCACACAGATTTCACCCATTTAGGGTCGCGCAAGCGGCCCGCGCCCGATCACGCTGAAGCGGCAGGAGATTGCAAAGCAATCACCGAAAGCTTTCCCCCACGGGAGGGCGCATTGCGCCCACCCTAGTCTCGGGCGCTAGGTTGCAATTTTCTTGAAATGAAACCATAAGCTGTAAAAGGTTTTGGATAAAAATATTATGTTTGAGTTTTTAAAAGATGGATTTGAGGCATTAGGCCAAAGAATTCGCAGCCCATTTCTTGGGTCCATTGCGTTAGTATTTTTGGCTGCAAATTGGAAGCCACTAGTGTTTTTGTTTTACGCAGACAAAACTATAAGGGCGAAATTTTTATATTTCGATGCAAACACTTCTATTGGAACACTCTATATCCTTCCGATTATACTAGGTATATTGCTGGCGCTTAGTGCGCCTTGGTTGAAATTACTTGGGGCTGAGTGGGCGAAGCATCCGTCTAAGAAACTTAAAACATTACAAGAGGATGAGGCACACACGCACAGAATTTACCAATTTAAGTAATCTGCACAAGAAGAAAGGGCTTTGGCTGAATTGGAAGATGCCAAAGAGCGAAGAGTGATTGATGCATCAAAAAGACTTAGTGAGGCAGAGCAAGTAAGTGAGGAAGCAAAGGAGGATGTTAAAGCATCTCGTAGCGAAAACGAAGAGTCAGATTTGCCTTCTCTTAATGCGGAGTTAGACAAATATAATTTGAATGTGATTGAAAAAGTCATGATTGAAATTCTTGGCGCCGAAACTAGCGAACCTTTGTCAGTCGGCAAAATTTTGGATAATGACACATATGCGACAAAGGTAGCAGAAAAGATACCAAGCATTTCGCCACACAGGTTGAAAATTCAGACAAGCGAAGCAATAAGTAGTTTGTATACTAGGGACTTAATCAGAGGTGGCGAAACTACCGGCTATAGCTTAACGTCTGCCGGTTATACAGTTTATGATTTATTGGTGCATAGCTAACATGATTCCTCGAATTATTTATCAATAAACAGCTTCCAGCCAATTTCCTGTGCATCCATCTGCGTGCGGCAAATGTTGATGCAGCTCCTACTCACCTGAGGCAACCATCGCTCACATTCAACCCTCCGCTCGCAACCTTTGCTCCAGACTTTCCAGCTTGTCATGCGCATCCAACAACGTCGCTTTCAGCTGGGCAATCTCGCCCAAGGTATCGTTAACAATAGTAGGGCGATCGTAGGTTTCGGCGATGTGGGTGGTACCGTTGCTTTCGCCCGTCATCAGCCAGATGATAGAAACGTTCAGCATACCCGCCAGCGTCGGGATGCGATTTGCGCGGGGGGCCTCAGTATCGCTTTCCCAAACGGCGACTTTGGCGGCTTCCACGCCAAGTTTTTCACCCAATCTGGCGATGCTCAGGCCTTTGGCATTGCGGGCGGCCTGCAGGCGGCCACCGAATGTGGGTGCGGTTGTGGCAAAATGGTCGATTGGGTCTAAGATTGTAGTTGACAATGGATGCTCCGAGCATGGGTAAGTCTATGAAAACGGTGTGCTTTCGTTTGTATGAGTGTGCTTCAACGTAAAGTTGAAACGCTTCGGTGAGCGCGATGCCTAACCTATTGGTGGACAAGATGCAAATTGACGCGGCATCAGCATACCATTTTATTATGATTACACAATAATATCAAATACTTAATATAGCGTCCCAACTGGGACATGCCCGGGCTAAATCCGCCCCCACAAGTCGTACTCACTTGCCTCGTCCACCTCGACACTAACGATATCCCCCGGTTTCAGCCCTTCAAACCCTTCATCAATAAACAGGTTCCCGTCTATTTCGGGGGCATCCGATTTTGTCCGGCAAGTGGCCCCGTCAGCATCAATTTCATCCACGATGACATCCATCCGCTGCCCGACCTTGGCCGCCAGTTTAGCCGCCGAAATGCCTTGGGCTTTTTCCATGAAACGGTTCCAACGATCTTGTTTGATCTCGTCCGCCACATGATCAGGCAAGGCATTACTACGCGCCCCCGCAACGTCCTCATATTGAAAGCAACCGACACGGTCCAGCTGCGCTTCATCCATCCAGTCCAGCAAGTGTTGAAACTCGGCCTCGGTTTCACCGGGGTAGCCCACGATAAATGTTGATCGCAACGTGATATCAGGACAGACACTGCGCCAAGCTTCGATCTCGGCCAGCGTATTCGCCGATTTAGCAGGCCGCGCCATACGTTTCAAAACATCCGGATGCGAGTGTTGGAACGGGATGTCCAGATAGGGCAGCACACCGTTGTCAGGGTCTGCCATCAACGGGATCAGATCGCGCACGAACGGGTAGGGATAAACATAATGCAACCGCACCCACGCCCCCAACGATCCCAGATCACGCGCCAGATCAACGATATGGGCGCGGTGATCACGCTCGGTCGCGTGCTTGATATCCAGCCCGTAGGCAGAGGTATCCTGAGAGATCACCAACAGTTCCCTGACACCGGCATCGACCAGCTTTGACGCTTCACGGATAACCGCGTGGGCGGGCCGCGATTGCAGCCGTCCGCGCATGTCGGGGATGATACAGAATTTGCATTTGTGATTGCAGCCTTCCGATATTTTCAGATAACTGAAATGGCGCGGCGTCAGGCTGACACCCGTGGCGGGCAAAAGATCAATGAACGGGTCGGGGCTGGGGGGTACGGATTTATGTACCGCATCCAGCACCTGCTCATATTGCTGCGGGCCTGTAACGGCCAGAATTTGCGGGTGGTGTTCGCGGATATAATCAGGTTCCGCCCCCAGACAGCCCGTGACAATAACCTTGCCGTTTTCGCGCAAAGCTTCACCGATAGCATCAAGGCTTTCCGCCTTGGCACTGTCAAGGAATCCGCAAGTGTTCACAATCACCGCATCAGCGCCTGCATAGTCGGGTGAAATGGCGTAACCTTCGGCCCGCAGGCGTGTCAGGATACGTTCGCTATCGACCAGTGCTTTGGGGCAGCCAAGAGATACCATGCCGATTTTCGGCTGGCCTTCGCGGGCGGGTTCGCTGATTTTTGCACGCGGTGCAAGGTCGGGGCGCAGGTTGGGCGGGTTCTGGGTCATGGCGCGTCTATAGTCTAGAGCATGGCGTTTGGAAATGTGTATTCTTAATCTATACCAAGTTCTGATTTTGCGGTTTTATGCCCCTGTTTAGCAGCCATGCGTAGATAGAGCAGGTAGGATGACGGCGATGCCGAAACCCCCACACCATCGCGATACATGCTGGCAAGCGCGTAGCTGGCTTCGGCATTGCCTGCGTAAGCGGCCCGTTCAAGATAGGGCTGTGCTTCGCTTTGTGCTGTGCCGTCGATCTCGCCGTCCATGACCATTTTACCGTATTCGACAAGTGAAAGTAGATAACTATTATCCGCACAATTTTTTAAGATCCTATGGGAAGTGGCGCGTTCCGAGGCAGTATTGGCGGCATCCCTGCGCATGATAGCCAGATTGTGACAAGACGGCATGTTGCCCAACTCATAACCTCTTTGAAAGGCTTTGACTGCACGATCCGGATTCTCCGAGGTATATTCGCCATCGCGGTAGAAAATACCCAAATGGTTGAAGGCTGCTGCATAATCTTCTTCCCATGCGGCCTCTTTCATCAGCGCAAACGTGCGCGCATCCCCGACTTTGTCATAGGAACGTGCCAACTGAAACATCATGCGCGGGGAGGGATTTGGGTCGGACATGGCAGAGCTGCAAGAAGCCACAGCGGTCTGTCCATCGATATCCGCCCAGGCACGGCCCGGTGGATTGCCTTGGCTGTCCCACGGGTGACCGGCTTGCTGGTCACAATCAGAGATGGCCTGCGCTGACGCGTGGTTGGCATCATCAAGTTCGGCGTCTTTAAGGGCTTCGTCTGAAATTGCAAACATGGCTTGATCAAAAGCCGCGCGGGATCCTGTCAGAGGAAACCTGTATTGCATTCCCGCGGCTTCCAGTATCCAGTAATTTGAGGCTTGAAGTTTTTCGATATCGCTATTGGCAATGGAAAAACTGATTTGGGTTAAGTTTGATGCGGTTTTTTTTACGAGATATTTATTTGGTGGCAGGGTGAGAGCTACTTCTTTGCCACCGGTCTTTCCGATACGAGATTTTATTGTATCCAATGAATGTTGAAGCGGAATGCTGAAGTTCGCTAACCAAAAGTCCTTACTTGGGAGATAGTATACGGTGATAAATGTTTTGCTGTTATTAATGGCCGCTCCGTGCAAACCCAGTTTTGATTTGCTAACTTCAGGAGAAATATATTCCCATGTCTGTGCGATTGATTGCGTCGGCACAACAAGCACTGCCAAAAGCACGAACCGACGCATGTTTTTAAAGAAAAGTTGTGCCATGTATGTATCTCCCATGTGAAATGTTACCCAAGATTCAAACAACTGCCAAGCTTTGTATCCAATATGGCGATTGTCCGATTAGTTTATAAATTTCGGGTCGCGTTTTTGCATCACAGACATGACCATTTCCATCTGGTCTTCACGGGTTGGTTCACTGATTTATGCCCGCGGTGCAAGGTCGGGGCGCAGGTTTGGTGGGTTTTGGGTCATTGGCGTGCAATATCTCGTACAGATGCAAAAGCCACTGGGATTTGCTGATTGATGTCACGCTTCGGCTTTTTCAACAGAATTGGCTCATAGCTGAAGTTCTTTGTTTTAGTGTTTCTGCACCAGCAGCAGCACGCAAGACCATGTTAAATTGCAAGGCTGTCCGGTCAAAGCAGCGCGAAAGCCGCGCATCTCATAAACGGCGCGGTATGAAGCGAGCATAGATCGCCATTGTCAGCATGATCAGACCGGATGTGATAAACACCGCAGGTAAGGTAAAAATATTAAGCACCAGAGCAAAGATGCCGGGGATGATCAGCCGCGCGATATCCCGATTGGATGAAAAAACTGTGGTCATTCCGGATCTTTCACGGGAACGAACCGCACGCAGAAAAAGTACATTACCGGCCCCATCGATAGCGCTGGCGGCAAGACAGGCACAAAGCAGCATGGTGATGCCCAGCCACGGCGTA
>JAJFHY010000196.1 GCA_021775375.1 Amylibacter sp.
ATCAGTGATGATACCCTGTTGGGCTAACATCGCTGCATGTGCGCGCGATCCTTCGATATCCTGACGCGCCATGCGCTGATCGAAATCGATTGAGGCATTAATTGCCTCCATAATCGCGTCCGGGCCACTGGCAAATCGCCCGCCCCACATTGCATTCGACTGTTTTTTGTTCGACATAAGTATAACCGTAATCTAAAGGGCCTAATATGACCGCTAAGTTTCTGTTCGCCATGCTATACGCTGCCATCACGCTAGGCGCAAATCCTGTGTTTGCCGAGCCCGTAAATTTGTCAAAGATTTCAGAATTGCGTGCAGGCGATATGAACAAATTGCTGATCCATGCCGAACCCCGGGAAATGTCCTCTGCAGGATTTCTTGACGAGAATGGCGATAAAGTCACACTTAAGTCTTATAAAGGCAAAGTTGTCCTGTTGAACTTCTGGGCAACATGGTGCCCGCCATGCCGTGCGGAAATGCCATCCATAGACGCGCTGCAGGCCGATCTTGGCGGTGACACATTCGCTGTCGTAACAATTGCAACAGGCCGAAACTCTTTGCCCGCTATAAAAAGCTTCTTCAAGGGAGCCGATATTACAAATCTGCCGATATTGCGCGACCCCAAACGAAAATTTTCACGCGCCAATGGCGTATTAGGCCTGCCCACAACCCTTATCCTGAATGCAGACGGCAATGAGATTGGACGTATGCAGGGCGATGCTGACTGGCACTCGAATGAAGCGTTAACATTGATAAAGGCATTATTGCCGAAGTCAGAGGCAGAAACTGACAGCTAGTATGCCCTTTCATTGCTTTATAGTAATGGCTGTACTGTAAGATATGTCATCTGAATGTGCATGAATAATCCCGCAGATACCATCGCACGCAGGCCTAACACATCCTCAACCCTTACAAGTGTATAACCCCCTTGCTAGCAAAGTAGTTAACGGGTTTTCCCAAAGGCAAGCCACAAGCCAAACAGGAAGATCACCAAGACTTACACGTAAGAAAAGGTGCAAGGGTCACAACCCCTTGTTCGGCCATATAGCTACAAACGGCAGGCCTGCCTCTTTTATAACTTACATATCCGATAAATACGAAAACCCCGCCGGCCAATGAATGGCGACGGGGCGATTAGGGTTGCCCGTAGGGTGGGCTTTAGCCCACGCGTTGCAAAGGTAATTTCAAACGCAAGCGTGGTTATATGAGTGGAAAAATGTTATGGTGTGATTGGTTGGTATCGTTATTACGCTTGGGCTGAAGCCCACCCTACGGGCACTTCTTCACTCTGGGTTTACATTGATGCCAGAAGCCCCGTGATTGCAGTGCGATAATTCGTAAGAATCGCGTCACGGGCGATGTGCTGGCCGCCCTGCACCTGATGTCTGCCCGCTGACCAGACATCGGTAATAACATCATCAGCGGCGGCAAAAACCAGCCCATCCAGTATCTGGTCATCGTTTAACGCCAGCAATGCAGGGGCTTGTCCGTTGATTGCAACCAGATCGGCCAATTGCCCTACCTCAATGGTACCAGACTTGCGCTGAAGCGCTTGAGCCCCGCCAGATGCGGCCCCCAAATACAAAGCCTCTCCCACCGAGCCCGCTTTGGGAATAATCACATTACGTGCAAGATCGCGCAAGCGTTGGGAATATTCCAGTGTGCGCAACTCTTCTACCAGCGATATACGCACATTGGAATCCGACCCTATCCCGAAAGCACCGCCCGCAGCGAGATACTCAACCCCGTTGAACGGACCATCGCCAAGATTGGCTTCAGTTATCGGGCAAAGCCCTGCAACCGCACCTGATTGCACCATTGCAAGTGTTTCTGTGGCCGTCATATGGGTTGCGTGGATCAGACACCAATTTTTGTCAACATCTGCATTATCCAGCAGCCATTCTACGGGTCGCGCACCCAACCAGTTGTTAATATCAGCAACTTCCTTTGGTTGCTCGGCGATATGAATATGTACGGGTGCATCATGTTGAATGTTCAATACCTGCGCCAGATCATCAGGCGACGTTGCGCGTAAGGAATGCGGCGCAATTCCAACAGTGGTGTCAAACGGCATATCATTTCCAGCTAAACTGCGCAGTTTATCCACTATAGTGCAGAACTCATCTACTGTATTGCCGAACCGCAATTGCCCTCCACCCAGTTCTGCGCAACCAGCACCTCCATAACTATAAAGCACTGGAAGATGCGTCAGGCCGATACCGGTATGCTGTGCTGCCGTAAATATACGTTCGGATAATTCGGTGACATTATCATAGCGGGCTCCACCCGGTTGGTGATGTACATAGTGGAATTCTCCTACGGAACTATATCCTGCTTCAAGCATCTCCATGAAAACCAGTGCTGCAATTGCCTGATATTGTTCAGGGGTCATGTGATCGATAAACTTGTACATCAACGTCCGCCAAGTCCAAAAGCTGTCTTTTCCCGCAGCACGAACCTCGGTCATACCAGCCATCGCACGTTGAAATGTGTGCGAGTGCAGATTGCCTAAGGCAGGTAGCAAAGTATCGACAATCATATCACCATTTTGCGGTAATTGATCCGTCGTAATATCCGCAATTATACCCGCTTTTATGTTTACACGAACATTATGCTTCCAGCCGTTTGGCATTCTGACGCGACTCGCAAAAATTGACTGCATGCTAGATCCTTATGTATAGACATAATCATTATAATAGCATACTATATGATTCATCAAGTAGTGGATTATATATATGCCAACCGATCACGATTATCTGTTGAATAATACCCGTATTGCAACCATGGCAACCGGCTTTGAACCTTATGGACTGATCAACGACGGTGTGATCGCGGTCTCTAACGGAAAAATAAGCTGGTTCGGGCCGGCATCTGCATTACCGGCTACATATGCCGGTTGGAATGAGCAGGATATTGATGGCCGTCTTGTAACGCCCGGGCTGATTGATTGTCACACACATATCGTTTTCGGTGGCAACAGAGCGCTAGAGTTCGAGATGCGTCTGAATGGTGCCAGTTATGAAGATATCGCCCGCGCAGGCGGCGGTATTGTCTCAACCGTAACTTCCACGCGCAAAGCTGGTTTAGAGGCATTGATTAAGGACGCACTAACGCGGCTTGACGCTTTGATAAGCGAGGGCGTGACCTGTGTCGAGGTTAAGTCAGGTTATGGCTTGGACCACGATACAGAGCTGACAATGTTACGGGCAGCCCGCGCGTTGGCGACAAAACGTAACGTGACGATTAAAACCAGTTTTCTGGGGGCACACGCGGTTCCTGCTGAATTCAAGGGTCGTGCAGACGCCTATATTGACGACATCTGCATCCCGACACTGAAAGCCGCCCATGCACAAGGGTTGGTAGATGCCGTTGACGGTTTCTGCGAAGGTATCGCATTTACACCAGATCAGATCGAACGGGTATTTTTGGTCGCGCAAAAGCTGGGTATCCCCGTGAAACTACATGCAGAACAACTTTCTAATCTTGGCGGCACGCAACTTGCGGCGCGTTTTAATGCGCTCTCGGCCGATCATGTGGAATATGCAACGGATGCCGGTGCACAAGCATTGGCAAAGGCCGGTTCTGTGGCCGTGATATTGCCCGGAGCTTTTTATACTTTGCACGAAACACAAGCTCCGCCAATCGACAGTTTTCGCAAACACGGCGTGCCAATGGCAATTGCCACAGATTGCAATCCCGGTTCGTCACCGCTTGCATCTATTTTGCTAACAATGAACATGGCGTGTACCTTGCTTGGCCTGACCCCTGAAGAGGCACTTGCCGGGGTAACCCGCAATGCAGCCAGCGCACTAGGATTGGCCGATCGCGGCGAAATCCGCGAAGGACTGCGTGCTGATCTTGCCATTTGGGATGTTCAGAGCCCGGCAGAGTTATCTTACCGTATCGGGTTCAATTCCCTTCATTCACGTATTTCAGGAGGTGTTCAGTGATTTCCCTTATCCCAGGTGCCGTGAGTTTGAGCGCGCTTGAAGATATCTATAATAATATGACCCCTGCAGCCCTTACTGTTGATGCGAAACCAGCAGTTGAACGTGCCGCGCAAATGATTGCTGACGCTGCTGCTGGTGATGTACCTGTTTATGGTGTGAACACAGGGTTTGGAAAACTTGCAAGTTTGAAAATTGAACCTCGGGATACAGAAACGTTGCAACGCAATCTGATCCTTAGCCATTGTTGTGGAGTGGGTGAACCTTTATCCGAACCGTTGACGCGTTTAATGATGACGTTGAAACTGATGTCTCTTGGACGCGGCGCATCAGGTGTCCGTTGGGATGTTATTGCACAAATCGAAGGTATGCTGACAGCGGGCGTGATCCCAGTCATTCCATCTCAAGGTTCGGTTGGTGCATCAGGTGATTTAGCCCCGCTTGCACATATGGCGGCCGCCATGTTGGGCGAAGGTGAAGCGATTTATCAGGGTGTTCGAATGGCAAGCGGAGACGCTTTGAAACAAGCAGGCTTAGCGCCTCTGGTTTTGAGCGCAAAAGAGGGATTGGCGCTTATCAACGGGACACAGTTTTCAACGGCAAATGCACTTGGTGCATTATTTGATCTTTGGAAAATGGCTCAAACCTCGATCGTGATCGCAGCGATGTCAACCGATGCGATAATGGGATCAACCGCGCCCTTAAGGCCAGGAATTCACTCACTACGAGGTCATCGGGGACAAATCGAGGTTGCCGCTGAAATGCGGAATATTATGAGCGGCTCGGTAATCCGCGAAAGCCATAGAGACGACGACGCACGCGTACAAGACCCATATTGTATTCGCTGCCAACCGCAGGTTTTGGGTGCAGCGGTTGACGTAATACGCATGGCTGCCACTACATTAGAGATTGAGGCAAATGCAGTAACTGATAATCCATTGGTGCTGGTTGATGAGGGCGTTATTGTATCGGGGGGTAATTTCCACGCAGAACCCGTTGGATTTGCCGCAGATCAATTGGCATTAACAATTGCCGAAATAGGTGCGATTGCACAACGCCGTGTGGCCTTGATGGTTGATCCGGTTCTAAGCTTTAACTTACCTGCTTTTCTGACACCGGAACCCGGTCTGAATTCCGGATTTATGATTGCCGAAGTGACCACTGCAGCCCTTATGAGTGAAAATAAACATCTGGCAAACCCATGTGTCACAGACTCGACACCCACATCGGCAAATCAGGAAGATCATGTCAGCATGGCAGCCCATGGCGCGTTTCGCTTGGCACGAATGAATGCGAATTTGTCAGTGATCCTTGGGGTTGAATTAATGTGTGCGGCCCAGGGTATCGAAGCACGTGCGCCACTGGCAACATCTGACCCTCTGAACCGTGCAATTGCCATGTTGCGTACAGATGTACCAACACTGGAACAGGACCGCTACCTAGCCCCTGATATCAATGCAGCAACAGAATTGGTTCGTACAGGTAAGATCAAAGATGCCGCCGGAATAAGTATCGCGCTATAGTTGCCCGACGAGAGTTGCGGCAGAAGCCAATATGATTTATCGCTACTTTTGCTGTACCTGCAAATGACGAAAGCATGTTGTTTGATGGTCATTCACCATGCCAACCGCTTGCATAAACGCATAGACAATCGTCGGGCCGCAAAAATTAAATCCGCGTTTTTTCAGATCCTTTGAAACCTGCGTAGACAGGTCGGTAAACGCAGGCACATCGCTGAATGTCTTGCAATTATTCTGTAATGGCTTGCCGTCCACATAACTCCACAGAAAATGGTCAAACCCTTGGTCTGCCTCTATAGCCTGCCAAGCCCTTGCACCTTTGATTGCCGCTTCAATTTTTCCACGATGCCGCACAATACCTGCATCCCCAAGCAGGCGTGTAATATCTGTATCGTTAAATTCCGCAACAATATGCGGATCAAACTCCGCAAATGCCGCCCGAAACGCATCTCGTTTTTTAAGAATCGTCAACCAACTAAGCCCTGCCTGGAATCCGTCCAATACCAATTTTTCCCAAAGTGCGCGCGAATTCCACTCTGGAACACCCCATTCTTCATCGTGGTATTTTATATAAATTGGTTCTTTTCCGACCCAAGCACACCGTTCACACATTATGTTTCCTTTATTATCAACTTGATAGATAGATTTCACCTAGTTTACTAAAATTAGAACAAAATTGGAACATTTAACTTTAAATTATGGAAGAGTGTACAATAATTAGTGCAACCATACCCATTTGGAGCCTGTTAAAGTGCCAAAGATAAACACACCTAAACATCCTGAAGAGCCGGGTAGCCCGCTTGATTATGTTATAAAAAAACGCTCGGAGCCGATTATAGACACCGTGGCACGTGCAATATCAGATAAACGCGTTCTATTGGCTTACCAACCTATCGTTCACGCAAAAAACCCGCTTAAGCCTGCGTTTTACGAAGGCCTTATTCGCGTCATGGATGAAACCCGCGACATCATACCCGCAAAAGATTTTATACCCATCGTCGAAACACTGGAAACCGGCCGTATCATCGATTGCCTTGCGCTGGAAATGGGACTGAATGCATTGGCCGAATGCCCTACGTTGCGTCTTTCAATCAATATGTCAGCCCGTAGCATTGGTTACCCAAGGTGGATGGAAACGCTTGAAAAAGGTCTTTCCATGGATGGCACTATTGCTGAACGCCTTATTTTGGAAATTACAGAAGACAGTGCAATGATGATGCCGGAATTAGTTAAGGTCTTTATGGCCAACCTGCATAAGCGTGGTATTTCCTTTGCATTGGATGATTTTGGCGCAGGCTACACGGCATTCCGGTTTTTAAAACAATTTCATTTTGATATTGTCAAAATCGATGGCCAGTTCATTCGTAATATAAATGGCGACGCGGACAATCAGGTTTCAACAACAGCTTTGGTCGCGATTGCCAATCAATTTGACATGTTATCTGTTGCTGAATGCGTTGAAACACAGGAAGAAATGTCATTCCTGCAAGAGCTGGGCCTTGATTGCCTTCAAGGATACCTGACAGGACGCCCTGAAACTGTGCCTGCGTGGCGAGTTAACGAAACGACATTACAGCGTTACGTATAAATCCGGAAAACACGATACAAATACATGTTCGCGTAAAGGATTAGTCCGGTTTGGTCAAAAATTAAGCAAAGAACGACAACGTATTATATTTATAATAGGTCGGTTAGCTTATTTTATGATGAGAGACGTGCGATCTGTTCTTTGATCTTTAGCTTTTGCTTCTTCAAAGAAACCACTTTTAGCGGATCTGCGCTTGGTCTACTTTGTATTTTTTCCACTTGATCGGAAAGTTGGTCATGTTTTTTTTGGAGTTCAGTAATGTGGGAACCCAGGGTCATATAGCACCTCCTTGTTGAAATTCACTTAAACATACGACCACACAAAGTGAGTCGTGTCACGACCGAATATATTAAAGACGTTCTAATAAATGTTAAACTTCAACACATTTTGAAAACTATAAAGGTAAAGCATAGGCATCGCGCAACACAGATTGAGCTGCATCCGAATATGTTCCCATGTCTTGCGCATGTCCATTATCTTTGTGAATTACAAGCGCCGACAACAATACGGCTGGCCCCTTAGTCCCTTTTCTGCAGGTTATGATGACCCGTTTTGCCGGTTGATCTTTACGTGATATCAGTGGCTTGATGGTAATATCACCTGCAACCCGAGACAGCGCAATAAAGGCCTGAGGTAAGATTTCCGTACGATGGATAAACGTAAGCCGTCCTTTGGGTTTTAGCCTTTTCATCCCTGCAAAGACCCAGTTATCGAAGCTTAAATTCATCACATGCGCTTGCGATTTCCCATCATTTTCAGGTGCTGATACCTTTAACGCATCATAAAATGGTGGATTGAATATCACATGGTCATATGCCTGATCCCGCAGTTTGTTAGGCATTTCTTCCAGATTTCCTGTTATGATTTCTGCATCTATTTTGTTGTAACGTGCATTTTGTCTTGCTAACTCAGCATAATCAGGTTGAATTTCCAAACCTGTAATCTTCAGACCGGGGATACGATGACCAAGGCATAACATTGCCACTCCAACACCACAGCCTAATTCCAACACCGATTGTCCCGCGCTGGCTGAAATACTTGCCGCCAAGAATACAGGGTCAGTCGCTGCACGATAACCGTTTTTTGGCTGCAGTATATGCAATGCGCCGCCTAAGAACGCATCACAAGTTGTATTTTCAGGTTGATTGTTCATGGCTTTTCGGAAACTTCCACATCATTTTCACGTAAAATTGATCGCGCAATAAAATAATCACGATCAGCAACCATCAATCGCCTTGGCATAACACCAATTGATCCCTCAAGAATGCTCATATGAACATCAAGGTCGAAACATTCTATGTTTTCGGCCCGCAGAATTGCCGTAGCAAACGGAATAAGTGTCGGATCTGTGGTTCTAAAAAGTTCTTTCATAGGTTTTCTTATCTTGTTGTGGACAAGTTTGTCGAGCGTGCTAATTACACGTAAGGGAAATGTATTGTGAAGAAAACTTTTGAAAATCTTAGCGAGTTGCTAACGGATGACTTGAACGCAGTGAATGCGTTAATCATGCAGCGCATGGCATCGAAACATGCCCCGCGCATTCCGGAAGTTACTGCACATCTTGTCGAGGCCGGCGGTAAACGCTTGCGCCCGCTACTTACGCTTGCGAGCGCAAAAATGTGTGGTTACGGCGGCCCGTATCATGTGCATTTGGCAGCAACGGTTGAGTTTATTCATACTGCAACATTGCTGCATGATGATGTTGTCGATGAAAGCAACATGCGTCGCGGGCGCAAAACCGCAAATTTATTATGGGATAATAAATCATCAATTCTTGTCGGTGACTATCTGTTTTCACGATCCTTCCAGCTGATGGTGGAAACCGGTTCCTTGCGTGTTTTGGATATTTTAGCCAACGCGTCAGCAACAATTGCTGAAGGTGAGGTTCTGCAACTGACAGCAGCGCAGGATACGAACACAACTGAAGAAGTATACTTTCAGGTTATACGCGGGAAAACGGCCGCGCTTTTTGCTGCCGCAACCGAAGTGGGTGGGGTGATTGCATCCGCTCCTGAAAATGTCGTGAGCGCACTTAATACATATGGTGACGCATTGGGGATCAGTTTTCAAATCGTTGATGACCTTTTGGATTACGGTGGTGCGGATCAGACTTTAGGTAAAAATATTGGCGATGATTTCAGAGAACGCAAACTAACACTACCGGTGATTAAAGCTATTGAGAAAGCCAATAAAACTGAGCGCGCTTTTTGGGACCGCACCATTGCCAACGGTGATCAACATGATGGTGATCTTGAACATGCAATGGAACTTTTGCAGAACCATGGTACGTTAGAAGAAACACGCGATGCAGCTATTTTCTGGGGAAACAGGGCCAAAACTTCGTTGGATGTCTTACCGCAGTCGCAAATTCGTGACTTGATGCGGGATTTGGCCGATTTCGTGGTTAACAGAGCTGTTTAATTACCAAGCGTACAGGGTTTAACCCACCAATCAGGCTGAGATTTTGCTATAGTAAAGGCAGCTGTTTCAGCTTTGTGCATCGTTTCAAACAATCCAAAGCATGTCGCACCGGAACCAGACATACGCGCCAGAAACGCGCCTTGCTGTTTGATTAAATCTAAACACGCACTAATCTCTTTATTTATGTTTGCAGACGGACCTTCCAGATCATTACGCTGACGGCAAAGGTATTCACCTATATTTCGGGGCGTTAAATCAGTAACCGGCATGTCTGAAATCGGTGTATTCTGCTTATTATCTATTGCGGTAAATACCGATGCAGTCGCAACACCCATTTTCGGGCAAACCAATATGGCAGGGAAATTTGGAAAATCTGCAAGCGGCGTAATTACATCGCCAATCCCTTCCATACGACACGATGTGCTTTGCAAACACACCGGCACGTCAGCCCCCAAAGAAAGTCCGTTATCGCGTGGAATGGGTGCACCCGTCATACACGACATCGCACGCATTGTAGCTGCTGCATCCGCCGATCCACCACCAATACCTGATGCAACCGGTAGGTTTTTCGTTAAAGTAATAGCTGCACCATCGCAGTACTTTGTAAATTGCTTGGCTGCCTGTAAAACAAGATTATCAGCACCTGCAGACAGATCATCTGCAAAAGGCCCATTTATGGTCAGTGAAAATTCATCACTAGATACAACCGAAATCAGATCGCCTGTATCTGCAAAAACCACGATACTGTCCAACAGGTGATATCCGTCATTTCGCTGACCTGTCACATGCAAGCAAAGATTTACTTTAGCCCGAGCATGCTCGTTAATTTGCATTTGTAATTGCAGCCTTTTCAGATGTTAAAACCTCATCTAACCCAACTTCAAGCTTGCGCCGAATTCTTTCGGCGTCTTTTTCTTCAGGCCCGAATGACAATGCGCGACGCCATTGGAAGCGCGCCTCGCGGATACGGTTTGCCTTCCAGTAAACATCACCCAAATGATCGTTAATGATTGGATCGTTGGGTGTTAGTTCAACAGCCTTTTCCATCGGTGCAACTGCTTCATCAAATTTACCGATGCGGTATAGCAACCAACCTAGACTATCAGTGATAAAGCCATCATTTGGGCGCCCTTTTACTGCGCGCTCGATTAGCTCTTGTGCTTCTTCCAGCTTGATACCTTTTTCAACTAAAGAATAGCCCAAGTAATTCAGTGTCGATGGCTGATTTGGTGACAATTCCAATGATTTACGGAAATCTGCCTCAGCCTTATCCCATTCATCCAATCGCTCATAAGAGACGCCGCGCGCGTAATATAAGAACCATTGCGCCGCATTTTCTTTTTTTAATAATTCAATGGCAACAGTATAGGCTTTATTCGCCTTTCGAAATTGCTTTTCGCCACTATAGACATCTCCCAGTATCATATGAACGCGTGCAACATCTGGGCTTGAGGCAGCAAGTCGTTGCAATACCGCTATTGCAGCTTGCGGTTTTCCCGCATCAACCAATGTGTCGGCGCGGCTGAGTTCTGCATTCAAGTACATCGGATGATCCGTAGGAACTTTCGCCAATACCTGTGTTGCCAGGTCATATTGCTCTTGGCCCCTTAATGTATTTGCCAATAACAGCAGTGACTGAATATTCTTTGGGCCTAAAAACTCGGCCATACGGGCATAGATCAATGAAAACCGTTCATCTTCTTCTCCGCTCAATACACTTGCCAATGTCAAGAATGTCTCGGATACGCCATCTTGTGCGGATTTGATGAAGTCAAATGGCACAGATTGCTTTGACTTCATTTTATCATACAAATCACTAATTTGCTGGTCTGTAGCACCAACGGAGTTTCCTGCCAGTATGGCAGCAGCTTCATCAAATTTTTCAAGTTGTGAAAGTATCTGTGCGTGTGCAATCAGGCTGCTGCGATTTAAGTGTAGGGCATTACCGCTATCACCTTGCATTATCTTATCAGCCAATTCAAAATCACCGGCCATCGCAACAGCCAATGCTTTGTGATACTGGCCAAACACCCGTAACGCATCAGGTTTTATCATGCTATCAAAATGCTTGGTAGCAGCAGACATATCCCCGGAACCAACCAGCGCCCAGCCTTTCAGTAGATCATATAAAAGCGGGCTTAGGCGGTCTTTAGCTTCTTCCAGTAGTTTCAATTCGGATTTAAAATCCTTATCCTGTACATTTGACACGATAATTATGAGATCAGATAATTGGCTTCTAAAATCCAATTTCGTGATTTCCCGGGCAAGCTCGATAGCTTTATCCAACTCTCCAATTGCAACATATGACAAAAGTGCATTTTGCAACATAAATGCATCGGTGGGATCTTGCGCCAGTGCTTTTGAGTAAAAATCGGCCGCAGCTACATAATCATTCGTCACGTTTGCATGATTGGCCGATAGATAAGCACCAGCCAACCCTTCGGCAAATGTTGCTGAAGGTGATATGAGTAACCCCGCAGCCATAACGAGGTTAAATATTGGCCTTATACGCATTTTGCCTGTTCCTATATACTCTGAGTAAGTAAACTTAACGGTGGCGCCAGCCATTTACAACCAAGCATCCATCAACAAATAGATATTCTGATGTGAGCCGCCCTAATATTTTACATATTCGGATAATTCGGTCCTTCACCACCTTGCGGGGTTGCCCATGTGATATTCTGGCTAGGGTCTTTTATATCGCAAGTTTTACAATGCACACAGTTTTGTGCATTAATCTGAAACCGGGGGTTTGATCCGTCATCGTCACGGATCACTTCATAAACACCCGCAGGACAATAGCGTTGGGCAGGTTCAGCAAACTCTGACAGATTAACTTCAATCGGGATATTTGGATCCGCCAATTGTAAATGGCATGGTTCATCTTCCTCATGATTGGTCGCAGAAAAGCTGACATTTGTCAGGCGATCAAAACTTAGTTTTCCATCCGGTTTTGGATATTCAATCGGGGCGTAGTCAGCGGCTTTTCCGGTGGACAATGCATCGTTTTTACCATGCTTTAGTGTCCCAAATGGGTTCCAACCTGTCAGATTGGCAACCCACATATCAAATCCACCCAAGACAAGTGATGGCAGCAGACCCCATTTTGACCATATCGGTTTGACATTACGCACGCGCTTTAGATCTGTTGCAATTGGCCCGGAACGTAAATCCTCTTCATAAGCAGTCAATTCGTCACTGGCACGGCCCGCTTTTATCGCATCATTTGCTGCTTCTGCTGCCGCCTTGCCGGACAACATAGCATTGTGATTGCCCTTAATACGCGGAACATTCACCAAGCCCGCAGAACAGCCAAGCAGAGCACCGCCAGGGAACACTATTTTGGGAATAGATTGCCAACCGCCTTCTGTAATTGCACGTGCACCGTATGCCACACGCTTGCCACCCTCTAAAAGCTCTGCAATTTTCGGGTGATGTTTAAAACGTTGGAATTCCATGTAAGGAAAAACATGCGGATTCTTATAATTCAGATGCACAACGAACCCGATATTCACCTGGTTGTTTTCAGCGTGATAGATGAACGAGCCACCACCAGCATTTTTATTCAAAGGCCAACCCATTGTATGGGTCACGGTGCCCTCTTCATGTTTGGCAGGATCAATCTCCCAGATTTCTTTCATGCCAAGGCCGAATTTTGGAACATCGCTGTCTTTAGCCAGATCGAATTTGGCAATTACCTGTTTTGAAAGCGATCCACGTACACCTTCGGACAAGAAAACATACTTGCCATGCAGTTCCATGCCCGGTTCATATGACGGGCCTTCTGAGCCGTCTTTATTTTTACCGAATTCACCGGCCACGACACCTTTTACCGCACCATTTTCGTCATAAATCAGTTCTGAACACGCCATACCCGGGAAAATTTCCACACCCATCGCTTCGGCTTGCTCAGCCATCCACCGGCATACATTACCCATCGACACGATGTAATTGCCATGATTGTTCATCAATGGCGGCATAGGGAAGTTTGGAATTCTGATACCACCTTTTTCGGATAGCATCAGAAAATTATCTTTTTTAACGGGCATTTTTATAGGCGCACCTTTTTCTTTCCAGTCAGGGATCAATGCGTCCAATCCCACAGGGTCCAAGACTGCGCCTGATAAGATATGTGCGCCAATTTCAGAGCCTTTTTCCAGAACAACAACCTCTAAATCAGCATCTAATTGCTTCAAACGAATTGCCGCAGACAGACCAGCTGGCCCCGCGCCGACAATAACCACATCATAAGCCATAGATTCGCGTTCAATTTCAGCCATTTGGAGCTCCCGTTCTGAATGTGCAACAATGTATGCTGGCTTATCTTATTGACCTTGCAAAAGCTTGCCAAGAGATGAAATGTTAACAATGCAAAAATAACTTCAGCGATAACAGATATGTATATTTTTTCGCACTTAAACCTTTCTCTTGCGCACAGTTGAAAGCAAATTTACTGTGGTCTTGAAACTGCAATACAAAAAGGGCGTTATGAATAAAATCCCAATTACCGCCGGTGGCTACAACGCCGCTGAAGTGGAATTAAAACAACTGAAATCCGTAGCGCGACCTGAAGTTATTCGAGCCATTGCCGAGGCACGTGAACATGGTGATCT
>JAJFHY010000197.1 GCA_021775375.1 Amylibacter sp.
ATTCTTTTGTGTGTCAGATGTTGAAGTGTATCTACGGTTCCGTCTTGTATTGAAAATGAGGCCTGATTGAATGCACCCGGAAGTTGTTTTGGAATGTAGGGCACTGTGTTTGCATATTTGATTGATTGGGGCGTAATTTCCACAACATTTATATTATCAGACGCGCTATTAACTGCAGGTGAAGTGTATATTGCGCCGCAGGAAGACAATCCGAGAAAACAAACAAAGACTATGGATTTAATAATAGACACAGGGCAACCTACCTTTAGTCACCACCTAAAGGCGAGTTTGTGAAGATTTTATTAACCATTAAACAATAAAGATTAATTTCTTCCTGGAATGGAAAGTAGTGCATATCGAACTGGATTAAAATGAACGTTCCATTTTTTAAAACCAAACTTTCAGAGACGGCGATACAAGCAGTAACAGATGTTCTTACTACAGGATGGCTTACAAGTGGGGAACAATCCACACTATTCGAATGCGAATTTGAAAAGTTTATCGGCGGTAATGTTAATGCATTGACGGTAAACTCTGCAACTGCCGGCCTGCATTTAGTTCTTGAAGCAATGGTGGTGGGGCCGGATGATGAAGTGATCGTGCCAACATTAACATTTACGGCAAGCGCAGAGGTTGTGCGGTATTTGGGCGCAAAAGTGGTTCTTGTCGATATCGACCCAGAAACGCTTTGCGGTGACTTTACTGCAATAGAGGCCGCAATAACACCTCGAACCAAAGCTGTTGTTTTCGTGCATTTTGGGGGGTATCCCGTCGATATTACCCCACTCATAAGTACATGCAAACGTTCTGGCTTGCGGTTGGTAGAAGACGCTGCACACGCTATTCCATCACGCATTGGACAAAAGCATATTGGAACTATGGGCTCGGATGCAGCGGTTTTCAGTTTCTATGCCAACAAACCCATGACCACAGGTGAGGGCGGAATGATTATTACCACCAATCAAAAAGTCGCAAGCCGTTGTCAGCTAATGCGAACACATGGGATTGATCGCGATACTTTCGCGCGATTTACAGGGAAAAGCCACCAGTGGCGCTATGATGTTGTTGAGGCTGGCTATAAATACAATTTAACAGATATTGCCGCCGCCATTGGGCGCACACAACTGCAAGAGGTTGATAAATTGCGCATCGGGCGAATGCGCAATGCAGAATGGTACGATACCGCTTTAGAGGGCTTGCCATTAACAAAGCCGCCTAGACCTGGCGTAAAAAGTGATCATTCATGGCATCTATATCCAATACAGCTGCATGGCGGTAGCAAGACAAGAGAAAAAGTAATCAGATTATTCGCAGAACGTGAAATCGGATATTCTGTTCATTACACGCCTTTGCATCGGCTAACCTATTGGGCAAAAACTGCTAGAATTCCACAAGATGGGCTACCCATTGCGGACGCATACTTTGATGGTTGTCTGACGTTACCAATCTTTCCGACAATGACCAAAGACCAAAATGATCTGGTTGTAGCAACCTTAAAGGAAGCATTGTTTACATGATAAAGCGCGTATTTGACTTTATAATAGCTACGATTGGTCTTTCTATTTTATGGCCATTTTTTCTGGTCTGTGCAGTGTTTATATGGCTGGGGGATGGCGGACCAATACTGTTTTCCCAAGCTAGGGTCGGTCTTGGCGGGAAGCAGTTCTACATTCGCAAATTTCGCACTATGCATGCTGGTAAAAAGCAATCAGGTAGTTCCATTACAGTTGCGAATGACGAGAGGATTACGCCTATTGGCAAGATCTTGCGACAGATGAAGCTTGATGAACTTCCCCAGTTAATAAACGTTCTATTGGGTGATATGAGCCTGGTTGGGCCGCGCCCTGAAGTGCCACATTTGTTTTTGCAATATCCTAAAGATCTACAAATTGTCATGATAGGTTTGCGCCCCGGCATTACTGATTTTGCGTCGCTTGAATACTTGGATGAAAACGGCTTATTGAAAGGTGTTGATGACCCCGAAAAGGTGTACCTAGAATATATTTTACCCAGAAAATCAGCGTTCATAAAAAAATATGCAAAAAAGAAATCTTTTCTCACAGACTTAAGCCTAATCACACGAACGGTTTTAAAATTGACGCGTTAAATTGTGTTTTATGCGGTATGTTTTTGTGTGTAACCGCTTCGCGCGCCAAGGATAGCCCGCAGGCTATCAAGATATAAAATATAGTAAAACGTGTACCGTTATGTGCAAGACCATACAGCATAGGCGCGCCCGCAATACCTGTCATTGCTATTATACTAAAGTTTTTCACCAGATGTTTTGCCCATATATAAAGAAAGCCTGTGTAAAGCAGGAATCCAATAAAGCTGTAATTCACTAGGTTGTATATCAAGGTGCTGTGCACCTCATGTGTCAGAATTTTCCGTACCTTGTCGCTTCCGAGTCCAAAAAATATTTCACCCGGCGTGTCAAAATGTTGAAACATCAGATACCCGCGCTGATAAAGCGTATCATCACCATCAGTGCCAATATTATGCAAACGTTGTAACGCGTATGCTTGTTCAAAATATCCAGAATTTATAAAATAGGCTATGCAAACAGGAATTATAATAAAGGCAAAGAGGCTTATAATCCAGTGTACACGATTTGTAGCCAATATACTGAAAACAAATAATATAAGCGAATAAGCTATTAGTCCTGCCTTCGAGAGAGCAGCGAATATAAGTATAAGCCCGGCAATAAGAAGCAGCGCTACAATGGGCATATTTATTGAACGCGCTAGGTGCAAGGTAAGCGCTACCGCACCTAGGCATACAGCGAAATATGCCATTTGGTTCGGGTTATTGAATGTACCGGTAGCGCGAATTAGGGTGTGGTTTCCAGAGAATGAAAAACCAGACAGCAAGACGCTTGTTGCTGCAACTAAACTAGCCGAACAGATGCCTAGAATAAAAAATTGACGTTGATTTTGTGAGGCTTGCTCAAAGTACTTACGAATGAAAACCAGAATGCAGAGATTAAATAGTGTGAAAATAGGTTGCATCAAGGACGCGCTGGCCGCGCCGCCAACGACGGCAATAGTTTCACGCACAAGGCTAAACAGGAACAAAGCACCTAGCAGCCTGTCTTCAGTATGTAATGTTATCTTTCCGCCCGCCAAAGAGCAGAGGAAAAATAAACTAAGAAACAAATGTGAAGGCTGTGGTAGGCCGGATGGGAAATAATATATTGGAAGAGTGCTCAATCCTAGAAATAATAAAATGCCACGCATAGATTTCATCGTATTAGGCGCCCGATAAATTTCATAACAACTCATTAACCAATTTCGATTATCTGTAATTACGTTATAAATTTTTGGTTAATTTTATCTAAAACGTGAAAGGTAAATGTGTTGGTGATGTGAGACAAATCAATATTCTATATATCGGTGGTTATGGGCGATCGGGATCGACCATATTAGAAAAAATATTAACATCTCACCCTAAAATTACGGGTGGTGGGGAAATATTTCGCATGGCTGAAATATTTTCTGATCATTTGGCGCAATGCACTTGTGGCGAGCTTCTTAAAAACTGCCCTGTATGGGGTGAGGTTCGTATTGCCGCCGCGAAAGAGGCGTTACGGTACGGCGGGTTTGCTGAACTGCATGCGGCATTGATGCGGGTGGATGGTCGGACAAATAAATATCAGAAACACAATGCTATGGATTTAGATATGTGGCTGCGCATTAATAGAATCGCATTCAAAGCACTACACTCTGAAAAACCAGCTGCGATATGGATAGTGGATTCCTCAAAAACAGCGCGAGGCGCAGCCCGACGACCTTTGCGCTTAATTGATCATGGTGCTGATGTGCGTTTTATCGAAATGAGGCGCTCTTTGAGCTCGGTACTCGGATCTGTTTCTAAAGGGTCAAATCGCGCGATTGAAGGCGGTAAAAAAATAAATCCCGACCATGTTTCAAAAACCAAACAATGGCTGCGCGCTTATGCCGGTTGGGTTATGGCCAATGCTGCTGCAGAAACTATTACGCAGAAAATTGACGATCATGCACTGGGTCTAAAATTTGAAGATCTTACCGCTAATCCTGATGTGCAGTTTGAAAAAATATCTAACTGGCTGGGGCTTTCATTTTATCCTGATTGGGAAGCGAAGATGATCGAAACACCAAGGCATATGATAGGTGGGAACCGTAACCGCTTTAAACCGGAATGCGTTAATCGTACAACTTTGCCGTATAAAGGTGATGCCATAGGCAACATCGGTTTGGGGGTGGGGCGCCAACTTGTCAGGCTGGGTGTGATTTGAAAGATTTTGCGCTTCCATATCGGTATCGCCCGTATCTTGCGGGCCTGATCACAAACGTCAGAAATCATGCTTTTTGGCTGCACCAACAAGGATCATTACCCTCGGTACTTATTATTGGGGCGCAAAAAGCCGGGACAACATCCCTATTTGATATACTGTCCCAACATACAGAAATATCCACATCTAAGATGAAGGAAGTGCACTTTGCTGACCGCAATTGGTGGCGCGGTCAAAGCTGGTATAAAAGGTGCTTTCCGAAAACGCCCAGCATAACTATGGAAGCAACGCCAAACTACCTATTCGCACCATTTGCAGCCGAGCGAATGCTACAGGTTGTTCCTGATGCGTGTTGTATTGCTATTCTGCGCAACCCCATTGAACGTGCATATTCACATTATAAATACGAATACAGGCGCGGTGGTGAGCGTTATTCTTTTGAAGACGCACTTGCGGCAGAGGCGGAGCGTACGGATAGCGATTGGGCGCGCGCGGAATTAGATTCGGAGTTTTGGTCATTTGCACTTCAACATCAAAGTTATATGCGGCGTGGATTATATGCAGCGCATTTGGCTAAGTGGGAGGCAATACTACCTAGAAACAGGTTGCTGGTTGTTGAAGATCAGGACATTTTTCAAATGCCCCGCTCAACACTTGAAAAAATACAGGTATTTATTGGCGTTACGCAACAGAAAAACTTGTGTTTAAGTCACAAGAACAAGGGTGTGTGCCAAACAAAAAAACCGCAGTTCCCGAGAACACTAACACAGTATTTTACTGATGACGGTCAGGCTCTTAAGGCGCGATATGGTGCACGGTTTTCTTGGTTGTTAAGTGAACTGGCGTAATGCACCCAAGTTGCGGTAATGCAGTTTTGTAACTAATGCGATCTGCATTCCAGCCAAGACGATAAGAATTATTAATTCCAACCCTAGTTGTAATGTGTAATTAATATGCACTGAGTAATTTACTGCAAAATGACAAGCGACATAAATCAATAATACAGGCACACTGCTTGATATTGCTACGGTCTGTGTATGCCAGTTTCGACCGACTAAAGTGGCTGCTGATCTGCTGGATAATGCCCAAAAAAGAATAGCACCGGCACATTCAGCCCAGGCAAAACCTATTACCCCAATGCGGGTGGCGGGATAAGCACACATAAACAACACGCCTGCCCATAAAATGTAATAAATCACCCTTTGCCAGGCAAAGCCGTAGGCGCGCATTGTCGCCTCGTTGATTTTAGAGCATGTGCGAAAAGTTAAAGCCAAAGTTAAGACCCGCAATATGGGCGCAGATGCAACCCAGTTTGGCCCAAAGAGTAGGGTAATAACCGTTTCGGCATTAAGATATAAAAAGGCAGACGTAGGAAGAAACCCTGAAATTAATATTAAAGTAGATAAATCAAATAACTGTCCGTTATTTAGGCCTTGGACAATGTTCTTGCGAAACATCGGGGTTAGTAGTTTGTCAAAAACCTGTCCAATGGTAAAAGCACCTAACATGTAAATTTGCAGTGCACGGCTATAAAATGCTGCTGTTGACGAAGAAATCAATACGCCAACCATCAAAATATTCGCCTCCCGAACGAATGTGCTTAGACCAGAGGCGATAAAATACCCGCCTGAAAGTACAACCATTTCAAGTGTTTTTTTCCCGTGATAATGTGCCTGTATGCTTACAGCATTATAAATCTGAAATAACACGCATGAAATCAGACTGTGTAAAAATATTCCAATGACAAGATATAGCGCCCCCAGATCAAGCCTTATACAGAGCCATAGTGCAAGTGCATACCCTACAATGTAACTGCCCTGCTCAATGATCGTATGCTGTTTGACCCGTAACGTTTTTAACAAATCCGCACTGGATAAGGTTGAAAAGCTACGCGTTGCTATTGCGCCTACCATCATTAAGGCTACCAAATACCCTCGGGTTGGTGCGATTTTTTCAAACACAAGTGTTAGCCCTAATGCAACAAGAATAGCGCAAATTCCCGAAAGCACTGTCAGCAAGCGAAGACTTTCAAACCTTTCATAATCCTTTTGATCAATCTGATAATAGCTTTGCACAATAGCAACTTCAAACCATGGCCAAACCAGATGATAGATTGCAAAAAGAATGGCGGCCGTCCCAATATCGGCGGGAGTAAACAAGCGAGATGATATAACAAGTATAATTAACTGTGTTGACGTACGCAGGATTATTCCGAGACCCATAATGCTAAAGTTCATTTTGTTTGATCCGGTTCAGAAATGGTTGGATTTTTAACATAAACACTTGCAATGACGGTTGGTGATTTATCGAAAACTTTGAATAGATATGTATCAACCAGATGCGTTAGATTTTCTAGAAGCCCTCCAAAATGTCCAAGGCGCGTTTTAAATGAAAACGCTCCAAATAAACCAAAGCTGGATTGCATGACTGAACCAGAAAAATCTTTGGGTAAAAAATATCGCCAATGTTCATTTCGCGCGCCAAATCTGTCAATCAAGCGCGCATAGAACGGTAGGCCATTATCGATTGTAATTAATACACCATTATCAGAAAGGTGTTTTGCAGCAATTTCTTTGAGAAAACCGTCTACATTTTGCTTAGATTGGCTGTTACGAAATACCCCACCCAATACGGATTTCATAATGATGACATCATAGACGCCATGCAGATCAAGCATAGAGGCTTGCACCAGCTCTTTTACATATGTGGAATTGTTCTTCTCAGAAAGCAATGCAACGCGGCCTGCAACCAGACTACGTGTAGACTCATCAAAGTATGATATTTTAACTTGATTTGTGTTTCGGAAAAATAACGCACCCAAGGTGCTAACCCTACCTGCGCCCAGCTCCAGCACATGTAAGTTATTACGCTTCAGTACAGCTGTTTCATTTAATATTTTCCTTATTGGCACAGCCCAGGTGCGGCTGTTCCAACCAATACATTGCAAGAGCAAATTATAATCTTTGGGGGTCATAAAGCTTTCCGTAAATGTTGGTAAGCGCTTCCATTACAAGCGGCAGCGCGTAAATATTTTTTATGTCAGACTGACCCGCATCACCCATTGCGGGCAGGTCGGAATTTAATGTCTGCTCGATTGCCTTAATCAGAGCCTTACTGCCGGTAGCTGAAATTAGGATGCCTGTACCGCGCCCTTGCACGGCCTCTTGGCACCCGGGAACATCGCTAACAATGATAGGTAATGCCATTGCCATGGCTTCAAGCATTGCGCGGGGAACGCCCTCACGGTATCTGGTCGGCAACACAAAAATATCTGATGCGTTTAACAACTGTGGGATATCATCACGCCGCCCCAAATAGGTAACATCCTTAGCGTAGGCATTGATGTAGGCTGTATCAATTCCATCGGGCTCATCACCTGCAGCAGGCCCAACCAATAAAAAAGCGGTATCGCGGTGGCGTTTGCGTACTTGCCTTGCGGCTTCAAGAAAGTCCAAAACGCCTTTTTCTTTCGTGATGCGTGCTATCATGATGAATGTGGTTTTGCGGTATAATTTTAATTCAGAGCGTAATGCGTCCCGTTCCGGCTTGCTTTTGAAGCGTTTCAAATAATTAATATCTATGCCGGAGCCTGGTATAAGTGATGTTTTATGGCGAGAGGCCAGATCGTTATCCACAAAGTAATTTTGATCCGTTGAGTTCTGGAAAATAGTATAATCAATGCGTTTTCTAGTTAATAAATGTAAGAATTTGTAAATCACCCGTAGTATATAATTTTTAGGACTGCCCAAGGTGTAAATTTTACCCATGCCATTAATTGTGCGAATAACTTTAGGGCCATTAACCCAACGCATTGCTAGCGGCGCAAGATAACAGGGCTTGGTATCATAGGCGTGAATTATTTCCGGCATCCATTCGCCAACAATTTTTTGCAACTGATGGATTGCACGTAAATCCGCGAATGGTTGGACGTTGCGGACAAGATCATAATGAAAGACTGGAAAGCCTGCTTTAGTTAATGTCTGATGCATTCCTGGTGCTGCAATTGCCACATTAAACCCAACAGAACGTAAGTGGGTGAATGTGGCAAGTCGCATTGCAACATCCTCACCGGCCACCACAAGCAATTTTCGCTTGGTCGTCATGGCTCCTGCTGGACCTGTCTGTCTTTAGTGAATTGCATTTAATTGCCGATTATTTTCCATTGGTAAAATTTACTTGAGCTTTCTTGCCTTGATAAAGTAAAAAGGTTGATGAAGACGTAGATTACAATAACGAATATTGTGTTAACTAATCTTCAATGGTAGAATAA
>JAJFHY010000198.1 GCA_021775375.1 Amylibacter sp.
CAAAGCCTGTCCATTACGGGCACCAGCCAAACGATGCGTGCAAGCCTGCCCAGCGCCAGTTGCGGAGCTGGTTTGCCATCGATCAAAACTGCGCGCGACCCTTCACCCTTATAGCTGCTTTCAACCTCATGTATCTGTCCCAAACTTTCCAGAACGCCACTTATTTTCCAGCCCAGATTTTCAGGCATGCGCATCATTTCATCTACAGTAGCGCGGCGCATTCCCCGCCCGGGGGACAACAGCGAGATAGCTTCCAATATATTGGTTTTACCAGCACCGTTCGCACCATAAATCGCAATAGGCCGGCCATCGGTTTCAATAGAAACACGGCTGTAAGATCTAAAATGTGAAAGCGTTAAACTTTGAAGTGCAAGCCCTGCCAAACGGTTACACCCGCATTGGCATCACGACGTAAACTGCACTTTCATCATTGCCTTCACGCATCAAAGTCGGATCACCCGAGGAGTTAAACAGGAAGACCGCATTTTCACGGTCAACTTGTCCTGCGATTTCCAACAAGTATTTGGCATTAAAGCCAATTTCCAATGGTTCATCCGCGTATGCCACAGCCAGCACTTCTTCTGCGGCACCACTGTCTGGTGCGTTTACAGTTAGTATAAGGCGGTCTTCTTCCAAAGATAATTTCACAGCACGTGAGCGTTCGGAAGATACGGTTGAAACACGATCGACGGCTTGCGCGAATTCTGCTGCATCTACCTCCATACGACGTGTATTCCCTACTGGAATAACCCGTGTATAATCTGGGAAAGACCCATCAATGACTTTTGATGTCAATGTGATCTCGGGTGTTGCAAAACGTATTTTGGTTTCGGACACCGATACTGCAATTTGCATCTCATCGTCGTCAACCAGCTTGCGCAATTCATTAACCGTTTTACGCGGAACAATAACGCCAGGTAAAGCTTCAGCACCTTCGGGTAAGGGTGCATCTATGCGTGCCAAACGGTGGCCATCAGTTGCAACACAACGCAGAACTTTGCCATCAGTCCCATCTGAAGCATGCATATAGACACCGTTCAGATAGTAACGTGTTTCTTCTGTTGATATAGCAAATTTTGACTTGTCGAATAACCGGCGCAATACGGGTGCGGCAGCTGAAAAATTGCAATCATATTCAGAGGACGCCATGACCGGAAAATCTTCTTTGGGAAGTGTTGCCAACGAAAAGCTGGAACGACCAGCTTTGATTTCCAAGCGTCCGGTTGTGCCATCATCTGTAAGCTCGACCATCGCGCCATCGGGTAGTTTGCGAACAATTTCATGCAATGTATGCGCACCAACTGTTGTGGCACCTGCAAGTTCCACCATGGCGGGCGCTTTATCGATCACTTCGATATCCAGATCGGTTGCACGAAAACTTATTGAATTGCCTTCGGCCTCAATTAGCACATTAGCCAGAATTGGAATGGTGTTACGCCGTTCTACAACTGATTGCGCCTGAGACATTGCTTTTAGCAATGCACTACGTTCGATACTGACTTTCATATTCCCGCTCCCTGATCGTTTGGGATCACGACCCTACCCGATATATCGGTTTTTTCAATGTTAAACATACAATTTACGGGATTATACGCAAGGTCAAGACCGCAGTGAATATGCGGCCTATTTTATCGTGAATTAATCTTATGCTTCCAGCATTCTACGCAGTAGTTCCACATCTTCAGCAATTTGATTGTCTACTGAACACAACTCTTCAATTCTTTTGACGCCATGCATCACTGTCGTATGATCCCTGCCGCCAAAACTACGGCCAATTTCCGGTAGTGATTTAGATGTCAATTTTTTCGCCAAAAACATTGCAACTTGACGTGGGCGCGCTACTGAACGGGCCCGGCGGGGGCTTAGCAAATCTGTCATGCGTAGATTATAGTGATCTGCTACTTTGCGAATGATTTCATCAATTGTTACTTTGCGGTCAGACGCCCGCAATATATCTGCCAGCGACTCTTGCACAACATCCAGCGTGATCTCGCGACCAACAAGTGATGCAAATGCGAACAAGCGGGTTAAGGCACCTTCCAAAACGCGCACATTATTTGATATCCGGTGCGCAAGGAATTCTAAAACACCGTCAGAGAGCTTTACATCCGGATAATTTTTTAATTGCGTATCGGCTTTTGACTGTAAAATCCCTAACCGCAATTCGTAATCCGTTGGGTGTAGATCAACAACCAATCCCCATTGAAGCCGTGACTTAATGCGGTCTTCCAACCCATCAATTTCACCAGGGGCACGATCTGCGGAAATTATTATCTGTTTGTTTTGGTCGATAAGTGCATTGAAGGTATGAAAAAATTCATCCTGTGTGCTGTTTTTACCGGCAATAAATTGCACATCATCAACCATCAACACATCAACGGAGCGGAAAATTTCTTTGAAGCTCATCGTATCTTTGAAACGTAAAGCCTGCACAAAACGGTACATAAATTGCTCGGCTGATAGGTATAAAACTCTGGCTTTCGGATTACGTTCCTGAATTTCCCAGGCAATTGCGTGCATCAAATGTGTTTTGCCCAATCCAACGCCGCCATATAAAAACAACGGATTAAAGGTTACAGGGCCGCCTTTTGCCACGCGCCTAGCTGCTGCATGCGCCAATTCATTTGGCTTGCCTACGATAAAATCATCAAAAGTATAACGCTTATCAAGAGGCGAACCCAACAAATCACCCGATCCCGTTGGCACCGGATTTTGCTTTGCTGGAATTGCAGCTTTACTGCTTGGTTTTTCTTCTGCCTTTACCAAAACTTCTGCTTTAAAATGCAGCCTATCAACAGGAACACCTTCTTGGGTCATCATTAAAGCAATTTTATCACCATAATTACGATTTACCCATGTCCCTATAAAGCTTGTCGGTGATGAAAATGAAGCAACGCCATCCACGACCTTCAACAGGTCCAGTGGTTTGATCCAGTTTTGAAATGCATCATCGCCAATAATACTTGGTAGTTGGTCGCGGACGCGCCCCCAGCAGTCTAATTCCATTTTTTCAGTCTCATACAGTTGTTAGGTTTGGCCCCAAGCCAAACCCCGGGCTTTCCACCCGTTTGTTAAACCTCTTTGCCGGTCTGGATTCAAATCCCCTTCGAATCCTTCCTGCACATTAACACACATGGTGGACAAGCCTTGAGCAGATAAGGCTTCAGTCACTACATGTGCAGCTTCCATC
>JAJFHY010000199.1 GCA_021775375.1 Amylibacter sp.
TGCAGCCTCGTCTTTTTTAGTCATATGACTACTCCTGTGTTATGGTTGGCATACACCAACCGAATTAAAGTGACCGTTATTTAGTCACCATACGAAATGCTTCTTGTTCTATTTCAATAAACACACGGCCAATGGCACCTATGGGTGCATAAAGAACCGAGTTTTTAGCGCCTTCCAAATCTGAAAAGAAATGCCCGGCCCAAGGGCCGATGTGTCGATTGAAAAACTCTTTTTGCTGATCAAGACTGGTGGGATCGCCAAATCTACCCGTGATCATACCAGCCATCATTTCAAATAGACTGGCAATGTTATCTTCTGGCTCAAACACGTTTTGCGCACGTGTAATACGCAGACCTGTCATGTCTTTGCGTAAAACCGACAGGGGTTTTTCGTTTAAAAAACCTGTTAGATAGAAACTGGCATAGGGCAATAACTCGCCACGTCCAACTCCGATGAAAAGAGCATTAAATTCACTTTCAGCAGATTTTTCGTTTTGCGCAGAGGCCACACGTGCCAAAGCTTTGAAACCAATGCCAAGATCACTGCCGTCGCCTTGTAAAGCCGTTGTTTTTTTCAACAATGCCTTTGATGGCGGCCCAGCCAATAGAGCTGCTAAATAATCATAGAGATCAGCACGCAGTTGATCTTCTTCTGCTATATTTACTTTGGATGCAGTTGCCAGCACCTTATCCTCCCAGTTTGCCTGATTGTATAATCAGACCTTAAATTTCCGCCCCGATCACGAAGCGCATTCTCTTTTTCGAGGTAAATACAACGTCTGCATCTACCTCGAAATCTTCATCGCGCGTTACCACCACACAATCGTCAACGGCTTCAATATCCGCGTTGACGTCTTCTTCTGTAAACGCAAGTGTCTCTATAGTAGCTTGTTCTTCAATATTTTCTTCGACTTGCGGTGCTTCTTTCGCATTCTGTGCTTGAAGTTTTACTTCTTCTTGTCGCTCCATTTCCTGCACATGGGCCAACAAGCCTTTTCCAACCTGATATGTGGTTTGGATTACTTCCACTGCATCTGCATTGGTTGTAAAATCTTCTCCGTAATCCAAAAGCGCATCCAGATTTGCCAAGGCAGGGTTGCTAAGCCAGAGCTTGCGCAAGGCCCGGTTACGTAGGCGGGTTGGAACGGCTTTAGCCATAAAGGCAGAAAAATCATCACCAGCTTGCAATGTGTCTGGGTCTTGCAATCCCAAATCTTCCAGAATTTCCTCATCGGTTTGCGCTTCAATAGCTTCAATGGCCTTTTTTTCCTCGACGGTGCTTAGTTTTTCTAGATCGCTATTCGCTTCGGCATCGACAGCTTGTTTGCGGCGGCTCCAGAAGTCCTGACGGGAATTCATTGTACGAACTCCGTCTTATGGTCTGGTGCGCGGTATACATCCGTGACTTGCTTAATTCGCCTATCACCAACGCCGTCTTCAGTATTATCGTTAAATTTTTTGTCACGCTTACGTTTGATAAACACTTCATGTTGATGATGCAGGTCAACGAAATCCGCAATCCATGCGATAATAGATACCGGCATTGGAACAGGTTCAACGGTTTCTTCCCCACTATCACAATAATCCTGAGAATCGTATGGCGAAGCAGAAATCAGATGTAGTTCAATGTCACCCAACTCATCATTGGTGCCTGCATTTTGCATGACAACGTATAAGACAGGTGTTTCGCAAGACAAGCCGGTTAGATAGGCTTCTGTATCGGTACGGTATAGTTCCAGTGTCAGGGTGCCAGCATGGTATTCTACAGCATCTCCATCACGGCGCATTTCAACCCAGTCGGCAGGCCCTGCCCCCGGTAAAACGCCCACAACTTTCCAATTCCATTTTGCCCACCTGGTCACGCCCGGCGTTTTGCGCACGACGACCCCGACAGGCATTGAAATTGATCTTGGATTCATTCCCAACTGTCCTCCCAAACAGTGCAGCATTGGATTTGCGTGGCTGCTGATCAAAGGTTAGAGTGCCAAAACCATATTCTCCAAGTATTAAATGATCAAAGCTATCAACAATCGACAGTAAACCAGGATGACGGACATAATGTCTATTTATCTACTGTAAAAATTCATTGTGACGGACAAAATGTCCACATCGCTAAAAGTTGATAATTGACCTTTAAAATAAAATCCAAGAATCGATATTTATACCAATTTGATAAGCCAAATTTTATTCGCAAAAATAGCACATAAAACAACATTTCACAGGGTCTCAATACTGTTTCAATTTATTTTCAAACAAGCGATTTCAGCCTTTACCAAATGTTTTTTTCGTGCCTATGCTATGCTTGCTGCAACCGGAACTCCATTTTTCCATATCAAAAAGCCAGAAAGACATGCATGACTAAGACATTGATTTTATGTGATTGTTCCAAGTCACAGACAATACAGACCACGTCATTTGATGGGCTTGAAGGCACAAAGTGTTCGCGTATTCATTCAGGGCTTTGCACCACACAAACGCAAGATGCTGCAAAATTTATTAAAGACGGAGACGCAATAATTGCATGTTTGCAGGAACGCGAATTATTTGAAGAACTAGCCGATGAATTGAATGTTGAACCACCCGAATTCGTCGATATACGAGATCGCGCAGGATGGTCAGATCAAGGCAAAGATGCAGGTCCAAAAATGGCCGCTTTGGTCAGTGATATGCAACTGGAAATACCCGCCGGAAAAGCGGTTGATGTTATATCCGAAGGTATCTGTCTAATAATCGGCGCCCCCGAAACAGCACTGATGGCGGCCGAAAAATTAAGCGAAATTCTGAGCGTGACAGTTTTACTTTCCACCCCGCAAGAAGCCCCGTTGAACCGAGGTTTTGATGTCGTTTCAGGCACGTTAAAATCGCTATCTGGCACCTTGGGGGATTTCACTCTACGCATTGACGGGTTTCAGGAAATTGATCCGTCAGGACGCGGAGACCGGACATTTACACCCCCTCAGAACGGGGCAGTTTCGCAATGCGACATCATTCTGGATCTAACAGGCGGCACCCCGTTATTTCCTGCCCCTGAAAAACGTGATGGATATTTGCGCGCTGATCCCGGTGATCCATTGGCCGTAGCGTCATGTGTCTTTGACGCGTCCCACATGGTTGGTACATTTGAAAAGCCACTTTACCTTGCCTATGATCCAAACATTTGTGCCCATTCCCGTGCAGAACAAGTAGGTTGCAGCAAATGTCTGGATATTTGTCCAACAAGCGCACTCACACCAGACGGGGACAATATTGTAATTGATGTAATGGCCTGTGCGGGTTGCGGTGCCTGTTCCGCGCTTTGTCCATCTGGCGCAATTTCTTATGATGCACCACCTGTTTCATATTTATTTCGTCGCATTCAAAATCTGGCAGCAGTTTTTACAGCAGGTGGGTCATCACCTCAACTATTGGTGCATGATGCTGAATTTGGGGCAGAAATGATATCGCTTTCGGCGCGCTTTGCCCACGGCTTGCCGGCAAATGTCATTCCTATAGAGGTTGATACAGTCACAGGGTTTGGCCATGCCGAAATGCTGGCAGCATTGGCCACCGGCTTTACGAATGTGCATATATTGCTGTCACCCAAAACTGAAAATACAGTTGTCAGTAATGAGGCGGGCTTGGCCAATGCCATTGCTGGTGTCTCACAAATATCCTTGATAGATATCAATGATCCTGATGCTTTTTGTGACATACTTTACGATACCAAGACCTTCCCCGCTGTCATAGAACCAATTCTGCCAATTGGTGGGCGTCGAGATGTTACCCGTTTAAGTGCCAAAGCTCTGCAACCTGACATGAATGCGCCTATTGCCCTACCTGAAGGTGCGCCATACGGCACTGTAATTGTTGATACGGATGCCTGTACCCTATGCCTGTCTTGTGCTTCGCTTTGCCCATCCGGGGCTTTAGGCGATAATCCGGATATGCCACAACTGCGCTTTCAGGAAACTGCATGTTTACAATGTGGATTATGTGAAACCGTTTGTCCTGAAAATGCAATACGGTTGCAGCCGCAGATGAATTTGGATGACAGTGCCTTTAACCAAACGGTTCTGCATGAAGAAGAGCCATTCGCCTGTATAGAATGCGGAGCATTTTTCGGTGTGAAATCCACCATTGAACGCATTGTAAAACAGCTTGAAGGTAAACACCCGATGTTTGCTGAAAGCGATTCAGGTAAACTAATCAGAATGTGTGATAAGTGTCGCATCAACGCGCAATACCAAAACACTGACAACCCATTTCAGGGGGGTGATCGTCCTAAACCACGTACTACAGATGATTATTTTTCCAAACGCAAAGACCACTAAAAGACTGTAAATAAGGATTATACAATGAGCGATGAAAATTTCAACATGACAATGCGCAAGTTCTTGAAACAAGTCGGCGTAACCTCTCAACAGGCAATCGAAGAAGCCATGCGCAAGGCTGGTTCCGATGTAACCGCTGGTAAATCCTTTAACGCAAAGGTGGTCCTGACCGTTGACGGGCTGGACATAGAGCATGTTGTGACAGGCCAGATAGCGGGCCAAGCCTGATATGCCATTAACCCGTGAAGCCGTTCTAGAAACTTTGGGTAAAATAATAGACCCGATTAGCCAAAAAGATATCGTAACAGCAGGATTGGTGCGCGCATTAACCATCAATGATGGTGCAGTACGTTTTGTATTGGAAATTGACCCCGCACGCGCCAAAAAGATGGAAGCAGTTCAAGCGCAAGCAACTTCAGATTTACAGGCCTTAAAGGGAATTTCTGATGTATCCGTTGTGATGACCGCGCATAGCTCTGCACCTCCTCCACCTGATTTGGGTGGCGGCAAAAAAGCAGAGCCAAGCGGACCACAAAAGATACCCGGAATTGATCGGATTATTGCAGTGGCCTCTGGCAAGGGCGGGGTTGGAAAATCTACCGTGTCGGCCAATCTGGCAGTGGCACTTGCAGCCGAAGGGCGCAAGGTTGGTTTGTTGGATGCAGATGTTTACGGGCCGTCACAACCGCGCATGTTGGGCATTTCCGGTCGACCTTCATCGCCTGACGGCACAACAATCCTACCCTT
>JAJFHY010000200.1 GCA_021775375.1 Amylibacter sp.
GCCTTCTCGGGCCAGCATTTTGACAGGCATGTATGCGATGAACCACCGTTCGGTTCGTAATGGGACACCTTTACCGAGCGGCATTACCAACATTGCGCTTGAAGCAAGGAAATCAGGCTACGACCCAATGCTTTACGGGTATACCGATACCAGTATCGATCCGCGTACCCGCCATCCGAATGATCCTGACCTGACAACAGAAGAAAGCCTTTTGCCCGGTTTCAGGGAAGTGTTGGAGATGCGGCTAAAGGAAAGCTATCCTTGGCGCGCATATTTAAATGCAAAGGGTTATGATCTGCCGGATTATGCGGATTTTTATAAAGCTGTATCGCCTGACCCGAGTAGAGCCGCGCGCCCCGATGATCCACCTTTCTATCGTGCTGAAGACAGTGATACCGCTTTCCTGACAGATACTCTGTTGCGTGAACTTGCGGTTCGTACAGATCAAGACTGGTTTGCGCTAGCAACCTATATTCGCCCACACCCGCCTTTGGTTGCACCGGAACCTTACAACACGATGTATACTCCCGATAAGCTGCCTATGCCCGCACGTTTGGCTTCACAGGCTGACCAAGCCGGATTGCATCCTTATATGGCAGGGGCCGTTCAACAACCGACGATAAATTCGATTGTGAAAGGTGTTGGGCCATTGGACAATGAAAGCGCGCATGATGTGCAGACGTTACGCGCGCTATATCTGGGTCTTGCAACAGAGGTGGACACACATTTCGGGCGGATTATCAGCTTTTTGAAGGGTACAGGCCAATATGATGATACTTTGGTTATTCTGGTAGCCGATCACGGTGAAACGCTGGGTGAACACCATTTGTGGGGTAAACAAAACCCTTACGAGGGGGCTTACCATATCCCACTGATCATTCACGATCCGAAAAACCCATCGCAATACGGGTCTGTCGTTCAAGAGTTTACAGAATCGATAGATGTCACACCGACTATTCTGGACATGATCGGGCAACATATTCCTGCTGGTATGGACGGTGTTTCTTTGCGGCCTTTCCTTGAAGGTAAATCGCCTGCGAAATGGCGTGACAGCGTGCATCTGGAACTTGATTTTGGTGAGCCCGATGAATTGACCAAATGCCAAGAGGCCACAGGTGTTTCAACGCATGAGGCAAACTTGGCAATTCTACGTGAACAGCGTTTCAAATTAATACATTTTAACGGTGATCTACCACCAATGCTGTTTGATCTGGATACTGATCCGTCAGAACTCAATGACCTGGCAGGTGATCCCGCTCATGCAGCGACACTTTTGCGTCTGACCCGAAAATTGCTGAACCACCGCATGAAACACGCAGATCGTACTTTAACGGATGTCAAAATAACATCCAAAGGTGCTGTGGGGTTCCAAGAATAGCTGCTGTCTTTGGCATATAACGTTTTAACCGTATAATGTTGTATGTAGAATATGATTGAAGAAACCTAGGTGTGATTATGGTCGCTTATTCAAAGAATTTGATTTTCGAAAAAGCACAACCTGAACATCGACACTTGATCGATCGTTTGATGGTTGTTGCATTTACCCCTTATGTTCAAAAGCTTCATCATATTGATGCTGTTGGTGGTCCATATCCTTGGCTTCTTAGCGAGATTAATCGTGGTAATGTATATATCTGCTCGGAAGGTAGTGATATCAAAGGCGTTGTTATGATCCAATATCAGGACACCAACCTGAGTATAGATTATCTGGCAGTTGATCCTAAACATCAAAATGAAGGAATTGGCAGTTGGCTGCTTGATCAAGTGACATATATGGCCCGTAAAATGAATATAAAGACCATAAGATTGAACACAGCCGAGATGATGGGTGGCTTGTTGCGGTTTTATTGCCGACACGGGTTTGAAGAAACACATAAAGCGTTGCCTGCCCATAAGGGCGATACGCATATACGTGTTTATATGACCAAAATCCTTTGAATAGAGACCGCCATTATTGTGCGGTATCATTGAAGCCGTGCACCTTACCCAATGCTTAAAACAGAACCTTAGTTTGATGTACTACGTCAATTCCACGTGCATGTTCGTGTACCATAGTCTTTGCTAACTTTATATATCCTGCTTAATCCATCAACTCTTCCCAGCGATGGCAGGCAACTTCATGCCCGTCACTGGAATGTTGTAGAATAGGTTCCTCTTTGCGGCACAGATCAGTGACATAAGGGCAGCGGGTGTGAAATTTACACCCAGATGGTTGGTTCGTGGGGGAGGGGATCTCACCTTCCAGTTTTTGGGCTTTCCCACGATCATCAGGATCAAGTGACGGGATCGCCGACAATAAGGCTTTTGTGTACGGATGTTTTGGTGCCGAGAATAATTCACGTGTTGGTGCAGTTTCCACCAAGCGGCCCAGATACATAACGGCAACATGATCACAAATATGGGCAACCACGCTTAAATCATGGCTGATAAACAGAAAGGTCAGCCCCATTTCCTGTTGAATTTCCTGCAACAGGTTCAAAACATCAGCCTGAATGGATACATCAAGTGCCGCCACACTTTCATCGGCAACCACAAATTGCGGTTTGGAAACTAACGCGCGGGCAATGGAAATCCGCTGTCGTTGCCCCCCGGAAAACGCATGGGGGAAGCGGCGCAAATGTTCCAAATTCAAACGGCATTTCGCGGCAATTTCGCGGACGCGTTCATCGGTCTCTTCGCGTGACGACGTAAGTCCCATCACCTCTAAAGGTTCTGCAATAATATCGCGGACAGTCATACGTGGGCTTAGAGCAGCATAAGGGTCTTGAAAGATCAGTTGCGCGCGTTTGCGGTAATCCTTCAGGTCTTTTCCCATAAGATTTGTAAGCGCATACTGCGCATCGCCATCGTCATACTGAACACTACCGCGTGTTATCGGGGCTGCACGCAAAAGGGCTTTACCCAAAGTTGTTTTACCCGAACCGGACTCGCCTACAAGGCCGAAGAAATTACCTTTACCAATATCCAGGTTTACACTTTCAACAGCACGCACAACGGGTTTAGGGCCAAACAGGCCACCTCCGCGCAATGGGTAGTGAACCGATAGATCGCGGGCTTCAATCAGGACGTCATCGCTCATTTTGAAGCTCCTTCATCGTATAGATGGCATGCCACTTGGTGATCATCAGTGACTTTCAAGAATTCAGGTATTGCAGAACTGCACCGCTCACCCAGATTAGCCGAACAACGCGTGTTGAAGACACATCCCGAAGGTCGTTCAAGCGGCGATGGGATATCGCCCGGGATGGGCGTCAGTGGCGTGTCCAGGTCGTCAAGCTGTGGCAATGCTGCAATCAACCCTTTGGTATAGGGATGGGCAGGATTGCGAATAACATCGCGTACAGTGCCTTGTTCCACCAAGCGGCCCAGATACATCACCGCCACTTTATCCGCTGTTTGCGCAATCACTCCAAGATCATGGGTGATAAAAACAATTCCCATTCCGAAATCGTCGACAAGATCTTTCATCAGATCTATCACCTGCGCCTGAATAGTCACGTCTAGTGCGGTTGTTGGCTCGTCTGCGATCAGCAGTTTAGGCTTGGTTGATAGGGCCATGGCGATCATAGCGCGTTGCCGCATTCCACCTGACAACTCGAAGGCAAATTGTTTGAACCGGCTACTGGCATCAGAAATTCCAACACGGTCCAGCATTTCAATGGAAACCTCTTGCGCGCGTTTTGCGTTCATATCAGTGTGGATCTGCAACTGTTCAACCATTTGGCTTCCGATAGAGATAGCAGGTGCAAAACTTGCCATCGGTTCCTGGAAGATCATGGAAATAGCGCCACCCCGTACAACCTGCAAATCGGTAGAAGTTTTTAGCGACATAATATCAACCGGTCCACTATCCAAGTGCAGAGTAATATTGGTGTTGTCGCTATAAATCGCATTTGACGGGTTCAGTTTCATAACTGACTTTGCCGTCACGGATTTACCCGATCCACTTTCGCCAACAAGCCCCATAACTTCGCCCGCTTCCAAACTGAAAGAGACATTATCAACTGCGGTGATCCGACCCTCGTCTGTGTCGAACTGAAGGGTCAGGTTTTCTACATCAAGAAGTCGCGTCATTTGCTGCTATCCGAATAGGGGTCGGCAGCATCACGTAATCCGTCACCGACGAACACAAAGGCCAACACGAGTACAATAAAGAAGATCACTGGAATGAAATACCACTGATAATTCAACAGAACATCAGCACTGGTAACATTTTGCAGCATGACCCCAAGAGAGTTTACGGGATCTTTCAAACCCAGACCGATAAAGCTAAGGGCGGTTTCCGATAGCACCATATACGGGAACGAAATAACCAGATCGACAATGATATAGCTGGTAAAGCTTGGCAGCAAATGCCGCCTGATAATATGGGCCGGTGTTGCACCACAAAGCTGTGCCGCAAGAACGTATTCCTGATTTCGCTCGGTCAGTAAGTGCGTTCGAATGCGCCGCGCAAGCGTTGGCCAACCGATTAACCCCAACACCATCGAGATGAAAAAGAACCTTGCCTCCGCACTCCATGTGTCCGGGATAAAGGCGGCTAAAGCCATGAATAGCGGGATACTCGGGATCGTTCGCACCGTGTCGGTTATCATTTGCAGGCCGGAGTCTATCCAGCCACCATAATACCCGGCTATCCCACCGATAGCCAAGGCCAAAACAAAGGCGATAAACACCCCGATCGTTCCCACTGCCATTGATGTGTTGATCGCAGTCAGCGTCCTTGAATAAATATCCTTACCCGTCGAGTCAGTGCCGAAAATATGGATCATTCCCTTATCAACGCCAAACAAATGCGTATTGAAGGTCATGCCCAAAAACTTATAGGAACTGCCTTCGGTAAAGAATTCAACATAGCGGCGACCTTCCAGAGTGGTATTGGTCTCTGTTACCCAGCGAAAGTTGGTCTTAACCGAACGTGTGCGTTCGGTTGTATAAACGAATGGGCGCAAAGAGCAGCCATTGTCATCACAAAATGACGGGATTTGCGGTGCACCGTTCAGATATTCTTTGTCACGGCCTGATATTGTGGCGTCATATGGCGTTAAAAAGGGTGCAAATATACCTGACAGGATAAGGATAATCAAAACCCAAGCGCCGATAAGTGCGGATTTGTTTTTCTTGAACCTTTGCCAGATAAGCTGACCTTGAGAAGCGGTAAAATACGCCTCTTTCAGTTTCTGATCAGCACTGATGGCATCTATGTTTGTCATATCAGTCATATCATTTATCCTACAATGCTGCGACGAACGCGTGGATCGGTCAGGGCCAGTATTATGTCAGTAATAAAATTGATTCCGACGATACTTGCTGTAAGCAAGAAAATAATCGCACCTGCTAACTGCTGATCATTCGAACGTGCCAAGGCCTCGATCAACAAAGAACCGGCTTCGGTCAGGGTCAGGATAAGAGCAACAATCGGAAGTTCGTTAAAGATACGGTTCAGATCGAACCCCAATGAGTTGATGATCGGACTTAGCGCGTGGCGCGCCGGATAGCGCATTAACAATCGGCTTCCAGATACACCGCGTGCGGCAGCGGCCGTTACATATAGCTTGCCTATTTCGTCGGACATCAAAGCCCTAACTGTTTGAATTGCAAAAGCTGTAGCTGACCAGCCAAGAATAAATATCGGTAACCATGCATGCCCCAGAAAGTCCATCACACGGTCATAAGACCATTCGGCGTCCCGGAACTCTTTTGAAAACAGGCCCGTTAAACTGTCACCGAACATAACCGTTGAAAACAGCATGATCATCAGGGCCAACAGAAAGTTTGGCAGTGCCAGACCCAAATAGCTGACCAGACGCAAGCTGTTGTTCAGGTATGCATTCTTGGAAGTTGCAGCCAAAATACCAACCGGTATCGCAATGGCATAAGCAAGGATCAGGGCGGATAGGCATAAGCCTAGGCTAATCCAGTATTTTTGCCCCAGCAGTTCACTGATGTTCAGACGGAGTATGCAACTATCGCCAAATTCACCCTGAAATGCATTGATAATCCATAGACCCCAGCGTTGAATATAAGGTTTGTTTAAACCAAGTCTGACGCGCTCGGCATCAATATCGGCAAGGGATATCATCGAGCCTTGGGAGTTTTTGAAAGCAAGATAACGCTCGGCGCAATCACCGGGGACCATCTCCATCAAGGTAAAAACAATAAATGAAACCAGCACTAGCGTAGCGATGGCCAGCAATGCCCGAATTGTAGCAAACCTAGCAAATTGTAACATTAGTATTCTTGCTCCCCCGCAGAAATTCCGTGGACCCTTGGCCCGTTCTTATAAGTATACCTTGGGCAAACTGAATTGCCCAAGGTTTATTTATACGTCAGTCGACCAGTATTACTCGGTCAGATACCATTGTGTAGGACGGTATGGATATGCCCGGTAGTAGGCATAAGACTGTGTAAGGAACTCGGTGACGTTCTTCAGATTGTTGCTGTGATAAATTGGTGCAACCGCTTTCACAGTACCAATGAACAGAAGGTTTTCCACCATGTTTTTAACCAGACGCTCCCCGAGTACATTTGACTCGTCAGTACCAACTACGGCACCTTGGAATGCGTTGATGTCTTCCATCATCTGATAGACATACTCTGGTGGTTTTACACCGGACGCACCTTTAGTATCGATATATTCGCCCCAAAGCATAGCAGAGCGCAGGTTGAAGTAGTTATCGAACGGTGGTTGGAACAATTCCGCATTACCAAGGATTACCGCCAGCGGTTGGCCTTTGGCATACATGGTCACATCCAGTTGGTTTGCTGACATAGCAGACCGGAATTCATCCGTTGTCACTTCTTTCACAGTGTTGTTGATACCCACATCTTTCCAGTTTTGCCCAACCAACTCGACCATTTTTATTGAAATAGCCTGTGTTGCAACTTGTAGGTTCAGAACCAATGGATCACCGTTTGGTAGCTCGCGCATACCGTCGCCATCCTTGTCAACCACACCAACTTCATCCAGCAAAGCATTCGCTGCGGCAGGGTCAAACATGGTTGCATAGTTTTCCAGTTCTTCGCTTACAAACGAAGGTGTTGGTGAAAACGCAATGTATTGTGCTGGTTTACCAAGGCCGAAGAAAACAACTTCGTTGATTTCATCACGGTTCATTGCAATAGACATCGCTTTACGGAAACGCACATCACCGAAAACTTTGCGTTTTTCTAGATCTTCTGATGTAACATTGAATGCAAAGGTACCCAATGCAACTTCAGGCTTCAGATCAACAGTAAAGTTGCCCTTTTCCTGATTTTCCATCAACAATGGCGCATAATCAAGGTTCAGAGATTGTGACTTATAATCAACTTCTGAGTTGACCAGTTTCAACAGACGCACTTCGCTTTCGCCAACAAACAATTCGTCCTGTTCATTGATGTACGGCAATTGGTTACCCGCAGTATCAACCTGGAAGAAATACGGGTTAGCAACCAGATGGCGACCTTCCGTTGTTTCAGAGGTGATAATGTGGCTTTCCAAAGTCGGCACTGTATCTGCAGGCAAGCCTGCTACCAGATTGGGATGGGATAACATCGGTGTCGGTGTATCCATCCAGTCAGAGTTACCATAGTACCCGGCAATCGCGGCATAACCGTTTTCAAATCCAAGAGCTTTTGCGTTCGCGTCCGCATTTGAGTCGATATCAGGATGATACTTGCCAAGGAAGTGCATAGGTTGGAAACCTTGCGCATAGTGGTTGGCAAAGTGTGACAACAGACCGGGTTTTGGTGATGGTAAATTAAACTGAACAGTTTGTTCATCAACGACGACAACATTCATTTTTTCACCGGCTACCAGAACATAATCTTTTGGTTTTTCACGAACATTTGTGTCAACTGCAAGATTGTCATACCAGAACTTCACGTCACGGGCACCAAAAGGAGCACCATCAGACCATTTGTGGCCTTTACGTAAATAAAATGTCAGTTGGGTGAAATCGTCGTTCCATTTCCAGCCTTTGGCAACATTCGGCACGATAGTTTGCAGGTCATCGGAATAACGTACAAGATTTACGTGGCGTACTGACATAAAGTCGGATGTACCGGCCTCGGTTGCATTTGAAAGCGCATCGAACGTGCCGCCGTAAGTGCCGATGGATTCGTACGGAGTCAAAATCAGTGGTTCCGACGGAATACGATCAGCAAGTGATGGCAGCGGGCCATTGCCGCGGATGCGTGCGTTCAAATCTTCGATAGCGGGGTTCGCGGAAAATTCCATCGTGCAGTTACCCAGCGATTGGTACTCTGCGAGTTCAAATACCTGCGGATAGGCACCGCGCGCGACGCCTGCCATGTCGGAGACCGTCGCTGCCGGGCAAGTACCGGCAACGGCAGCTCCCGTCAGCGTCAGCCATGCGACACCGGATAAGGTTAGTGTTTTCATTATATATTCTCCCTAGTTGTTATTCTATCCGGGCCAGTATCAGCCCTCATGTCGTGCTTTGGCAGCATTACGTAGACATGCAATCAATCTGTATTAATCACATTACAGCTTTGTAACAGTTTTAATACAAGTGATATTTCTCCCATTTACCGGCCATGTCAATTCAAACAACATGGCCTATTGAATAAGATTGGACAAGAGTCCTTGGCCTGTCAATAAATTTTCATAGACCAGTGCAGTAATAACAATACTGTTATCAACTTATACTATACCCAATCCAACACAACTTTCCCGCTTTTACCAGATTTCATAACGGCAAAACCCTCTTTGAAATCTGCTGCAGGAAAGTGATGTGTAATGATTGCAGATATATCCAATCCATTTTGCAACATAGCCAGCATTTTATACCATGTTTCAAAGATTTCGCGCCCGTAAACGCCCTTTATTGTAATCGACTTTAACACAATACGTGACCAATCAACCTGTGTTTCACCCGGTGGTATTCCCAGCATTGCGATGCGCCCACCCATGACCATTGCCGAGACCATTTGGTCAAAAGCCATTGCCGAACCGCTCATTTCCAGGCCAACGTCAAATCCTTCAACAATGCCCAAATCTGAGGAAACTTGCTTCAGATCGGTGTTTTGAACGTTTACGGCTGTAACATTTGCAACGCGATTCGCCAGATCAAGGCGATCCTGATTGATATCCGTGATAACCACATGACGCGCACCGATGTGCTTGGCGACGGCAGCAGCCATGACCCCAATCGGCCCGGCGCCTGTAATCAATACATCCTCTCCGACCAGATCAAACGACAGCGCGGTATGAACCGCATTTCCAAGTGGATCCAGTATAGCCCCGATATCGTCACTGATATTATCCGGTAATGGCACGACGTTAAACGCAGGCAGGCGCAGATATTGCGCAAACGCACCCGGCTCATTCACCCCGATACCGCGGGTTTCAGGATCCAGATGAAACTTTCCGGCGCGGCTGGCACGGCTGCTTTTACCGATCAAATGGCCTTCGCCGGTTACCCTCTGTCCTATGGTCAGGTCGGTCACATTCGCGCCCATCTCGACAATAACACCGGCAAACTCGTGACCGGTAATCAGCGGAACAGGCACTGTTCTTTGTGACCACGCGTCCCAATTCCAGATATGAATATCTGTACCGCAAATCCCGGTTTTGTTGATCTTGATCAGAACATCGTCCACACCGATATCCGGCACCGGCTGGCGTTGCATCCATAAACCTTCTTCAGGTTTTGCCTTAACCAGTGCCAGCATTTGATTTGATCTATCGGTCATTGGATTACCCCCACAGCTTTACCGACCTTTTCAAATGCCGCTAATGCAAACCGCAGATCATCTCGAGTGAGGTCTGCATTCATCTGTGTACGGATACGGGCTAGTCCTTTTGGAACGACCGGATAGAAAAATCCGGCCACAAAAACCCCTTCTTCGAATAATTGTGTTGCCATATCCTGAGCCAATGAAGCCTCGCCCAACATAACCGGTACAATCGGGTGTTCGCCCGGAACCAGATCAAACCCCAGCGTTTTCAATCCGGCCCGCCAGAATGCCGTATTATCAAATAACTTAGCCCGTAGGTCATCGCTTTCTTCCACCAAATCAATGGCTTCCAATCCTGCTGCAGCAATGGCAGGCGGAAGCGAGTTTGAAAACAAATAGGGCCGGGCCCTTTGTCGCAGCATATCAATCACCGGCTGCGGGCCTGCAATATAGCCACCAATCGCCCCGCCAAGTGCCTTTCCCAGCGTGCCCGTCAGAATATCCACACCATACATAACGTTGAAATGTGCGGGTGTTCCGCGCCCTTGTGGACCCATAAAGCCGGTAGCATGGCAATCATCCACCATCACAATCGCACCATATTGTTCTGCAAGTTTTGTGATTTCGGGCAGTTTTGCCAGATGCCCATCCATCGAGAATACGCCGTCGGTTGCAATCATGATGAACCGCGCACCGGCCTCTTTTGCCTCAATTAATCGTGCCTCAAGCTCTGACATATCGGAATTCGCATAACGATACCGCTTGGCTTTGCATAAACGAATACCATCAATAATTGATGCGTGATTAAGTGCATCCGAGATAATCGCATCTTCGGCGGTTAACAGTGGTTCAAACAATCCGCCGTTTGCATCAAAACAGGCTGCGAATAATATAGCGTCGTCTTTTCCTAAAAATGTGGCCAATCGTTCTTCCAACAAGCGGTGCAAATCCTGTGTTCCACATATAAAGCGCACGCTAGCCATTCCAAAACCATATGTATCAAACGCAGTTTTGGCAGCATTGATCAGGCGTGGATGATTGGCCAAACTCAGATAGTTATTGGCACAAAGATTAACTACGCGGTCATGCCGATGGCCGTCATGCTGCACATTTATACGGCCAGCTTGCGGTGAAATAATTTGCCGTTCGCGTTTATAAAGCCCTGCACGGTCAATTTCGCGTAAGCTATCGGAAAGATGATCAAGAAAGGTGGCGGGCATGGTAAACTCCTGACGTTTCATCTTCCACTATTCCAGCTTTGCGAAATAAGTCAATATATAAGATTAAAAATCCTATATATTGGATATTTAGGAATTGTAGACGACCAGAACCACTTTAGCAGGCTCCTCAGCGGTCTCTATGGCATGATTACAGTCGGCTGAATAACGCAGAGTATCACCTTCATTCAGATCAACGATCTCTTTGCCTGCAGTGACTTTTATCGAACCTTCAAGAACACTTAAATGTTCGCAGCACCCAACCTGATGAGGATCGCTTTTTAATATGCCATTTGCGGCGAACTGAATTTCATAAACCTCTATGGTGCCGGCTTGTTCAGGTGGGCTTAGGATACGAATGCGGCACCCTTCACCCAGACTGTCTATGGTTGGTGTTTTATGCGCACGCAGGACTTCTTTTATGGTACTGTCCACTGTCTCGTCATCTAGAAGTCCCGCAAAATCCACCTGCAGCGCACGCGTCAAACTCCAAAGCGTGGCAACCGTTGGACTGCTTTCACCGCGTTCAATCTGTGAAAGCATTGAACGTGAAACACCTGACAGCTTAGCCATCGCTTCCAGACTCAGGCCTTTACTTTTGCGCGCATTGCGCAACCGGTTTGCCAATCTTTCGGCTATGTTATTTTCAGATTTCATCTGCTGACACTGCTTTAATAGATATAATTCTGTCAACGCCGGAATGTGGTCGGGGGTTTTTATTTTAACACTTGACCTTCCTGTTACTGGAAGCATTAGGTTTGTATTTGATGAAGAAATCATTTGGTGGGTCAGGATAATGAATATCCCGAAAGTAAATACATTCCAGATAGAGGGAATGTCCTGCGCATCCTGTGTCGCGCGGGTTGAAAAAGCATTATCAGCTGTTCCCGGTGTTGCAAACCCATCCGTAAATCTGGCGAATGAAACTGTACAGGTCAGCTATAATGACCCCGCGACAGCGTTGGCTGTAACACAGGCATTGTCTGATGCAGGTTATCCTGCCACCATACGGGATGTGACGCTGGACATAGAAGGCATGTCTTGCGCATCTTGTGTCGGGCGTGTTGAAAAAGCGCTTAAAGCCGGGGCAGGAGTGGTGGATGCGTCCGTTAATCTGGCGGCTGAAACAGCGTTGGTACGATTTACTGATGGCGCAATAAAACCTGATGAAATCGCTGAATTGTCTACGCAGGCAGGATATCCAGCAAAGGTGAAATCTTTTGACCAGCCGCGGGCGACGGATCGCAAAGCACATGAAGCGTCCATTCTGGGGCAGTTGACGCTGATGGCGGCGGTGCTGGCCTTACCGGTCTTTGTGATAGAGATGGGTAGCCACCTGATCCCGGGAATGCACGATCTGATCAGCAACACGATCGGTGCGCAAAATAGCCGCTATATGCAATTTGCTCTGACAACTGCTGTTTTATTCGGCCCTGGTCGACAGTTTTACACCAAAGGGTTTCCGGCTTTGCTGAAAGCCGCACCGGATATGAATTCTCTGGTCGCATTGGGAACGGCTGCGGCTTATGGTTTTTCTTTAGTGGCAACATTTACGCCGCAATTGCTGCCTGAAGGCACTGCCAATGTCTATTATGAGGCTGCGGCCGTTATTGTCGTGCTTATTCTGCTTGGTCGTTATCTGGAAGCGCGTGCAAAAGGGCGCACAGGGCAGGCCATTAGGAAACTAATTGGCCTTCAACCAAAAACCGCACGTGTTGAACGCGGTGGGGAAGTTATAGAGCTTGCAATCGATCAGATCATCCCCGGTGACATAATCCATGTGCGCCCCGGTGAGAAAATCGCGGTTGACGGTTCAGTGGTAGCAGGGGCGTCTTACGTGGATGAAAGCATGATCACGGGGGAGCCTGTTCCAGTAGAGAAAACCAAAGGCGCGGATATCGTTGGCGGTACTGTGAACGGTACAGGCGCGTTGACATTTCGTGCAACCAAAGTCGGCAGTGATACGATGCTTGCGCAAATCATCCGCATGGTTGAACAGGCGCAGGGCGCGAAACTACCGATACAGGGTCTGGTCGATATAATCACGGCTAGGTTCGTGCCGGCCGTGTTGGTCGTCGCCCTAATAACAGTTATCATATGGCTTGCCATTGGGCCGGATCCCGCACTTGGCCTTGCCCTTGTGGCGGGGGTTTCGGTGCTCATTATAGCTTGTCCATGTGCTATGGGGTTGGCCACACCTACATCGATTATGGTGGGTACGGGGCGTGCAGCCGAAATGGGTGTTTTGTTTCGCAAAGGTCAGGCGTTGCAAATGCTGCAAGAGGTTACAATCGTTGCAGTAGATAAAACCGGCACACTGACCAAAGGCCATCCGGAACTGACTGATATCATTGCAGCAGATGGCTTTGAGCAGGACAGCGTTTTGCGCTTAATCGCGGCAGTCGAAACCACATCGGAACATCCGATTGCTGCTGCTATTGTCCGTGCCGCCAAAGATAAGGGGATAGATATTCCCGACATTCAGGATTTCACATCCCAAACGGGTTATGGTGTGCAGGCCAATGTTGAAGGGAAAACCGTCCAAATTGGTGCGGATCGCTTTATGACCCGCGAAAACATCATGCTCGGACCGCTTGAGCACAGTGGTGCAAGCTTGGGGCAAAAAGGCAAAACGCCACTTTATGCAGCAATTGACGGGCGGGTTGCAGCCGTTATTGCCGTGGCTGATCCAATCAAGGAAACCACACCTGCCGCCATTGCAGCACTGCACGATCTTGGGCTTAAGGTTGCGATGATCACTGGCGATAATAAAGGTACCGCGAACGCAATAGCCCAAGAACTGGGTATAGACCATGTAGTGGCCGAAGTTTTGCCGGAAGGCAAAGTCGACACACTAAATACGCTGCGTGCGGATGGCGGGAAATTGGCCTTTGTCGGTGATGGTATCAATGATGCGCCCGCACTTGCCGTAGCCGATGTTGGTATTGCGATTGGAACAGGGACAGATGTGGCAATAGAGGCGGCCGATGTTGTCTTGATGTCCGGTGATCTGAAAGCTGTGGTGAATGCATTTGATATCAGCCAACGTACTATGCGCAATATTCGCCAGAACCTGTTTTGGGCCTTTGGCTACAATACACTGTTGATACCGGTTGCCGCAGGTGTGCTATACCCCTTCAGCGGCATAATGCTATCACCGGTTCTGGCCGCTGGGGCGATGGCGCTGTCCAGCGTTTTTGTTCTGACAAACGCTTTGCGTCTGCGCAGGATGAAACCAATATTGCGTGAATAAACCTTAACTGACCGCGCTGAATTTTGCACTATCATCGATATATTGATCAAAAGCTTTTGCAATCAGACGCGCAATGCTGCGTTTGTGTTTAACGATCTTCAGCCCGGATTTTGAAAACGAAACAATGTCTTTATATTCTTTTTGCAGATTCAGTACCGCTTTGTTCAGACAGGACAGATCGTCACCGAATTCATTAATCAATGTAGGGTAATCGATGGCAAAATCACACATGATCATACCTATAGCCCGCGCGATCATATGATCCTCACGCGTCATTTCAATGCCGCGATACGAGGTAAGTGTGCCACCTTTTATTGCTTGTGTATAATCTGAAGATTTAGCTTCATTCTGGACATACCCATTTGGGTATTTGGAAATAGAGCTCGCGCCAAGCCCGATTAATGTATCCATGTCATCGGTTGTGTAACCTTGAAAATTCCGCCGCAAGCGACCTTTGCCTGTGGCAATGGCCATATCGTCTGTTGGCTTGGCGAAATGATCTATACCCACAGGTGTGTATCCCGACGTTTCCAGCTCTTTTGCCATTGTTTGAAACAGATCATGGCGTGTTTCACCATTTGGTAAAGCGGTCTCGTCGATTAATTGCTGGCGTTTAGCCATCCACGGTACATGGGCATAACCATAAAGTGCTATGCGATCAGGTGACAGAGTTTGCACTTTGTGAATTGTATCCAATACGCTGATTTCAGTCTGATGCGGCAACCCGTAAAGAATGTCCATATTCAGTGATCTGACGTTTGCTCGGCGTAACATTTCTACACATTTTTGAGTGGTCTCAAAACTTTGCTCGCGGCCAATTGCCTTTTGCACATTTTGCGCAAAATCCTGCACGCCTATGCTTGCACGATTCATACCTTGCGCGACCAATGCATCAATTTTAGCCTGATTAACCAAAGTCGGGTCAATTTCAACAGAAAATTCTGCATCTTTTGTATGCGGGATTTTCTGTTCCAACGCACTTGCAAGAAGCTTGATTTGATCAGGTGTCAAAATCGTTGGGGTTCCGCCGCCCCAATGGATGCGGCTGGCCATGATACCTTTGGGTAGTTGTTGTGCAACCAGATCGATCTCTGCAATCACATGCTCCAGATATGCCGTAACAGGTGATGCTGTCTTAGTACCTTGTGTGCGGCAGGCGCAAAACCAGCAAAGCCGCTCGCAAAACGGGATGTGGATGTAAATTGATACAGGTTTATCAACAGGAAGGGCCGCAAGTTCTGATTTTGCAAAATCCATCCCCACAGTTTTGTTAAACTGAACAGCTGTCGGATAGCTTGTGTAACGGGGGGCGCGTGCATCATAAACGCCTAAACGCGCTAATTCAGGTTCATATGTCATAAGAATTAATAGCATGCGTCAACTATGTGACCTTGATCTATGTCAAATTTTTTGATCTTTATGGGATATGAAAAATATTACACCTAATTTCACACCTGCCAGCGTAAACTGTGATGAATGCCCGATCAAAGATCGGGCTGTTTGTGCCTATTGTGAAAAATCGGAAATGGCACTGCTGGAGGCAATGAAATCTTATAAAACCTACGCTGCAGGTGATCCCATTATTTTCGCCGGCGACCGGATGGTTTTTGTCGGATCTGTTGTCACAGGTGTGGCTCGGCTTTCGCAAACCATGGAAGATGGCCGCAAGCAAATGGTGGGCTTGTTGTTGCCAAGTGACTTTGTCGGACGACCCGGACGTAGTTATTCCGCTTTTGATGTCGAGGCGACGACGGATGTAACCTTATGCAGGTTTGAACGTAAGCCTTTTGAAAAATTACTCAGTGATATTCCAAATCTGCGTGAACGCATGTTGGAAATGGCTTTGGACGAATTGGATGCAGCCCGCGAATGGATGTTGCTATTGGGTCGTAAAACCGCGCGCGAGAAAATTGCAAGCCTGCTGACAATAATCGCACGCCGACAGAACAGTACGGCGACTGTGTCGAAAAACGATATAACGTTTGATCTCAACCTCACGCGTGAGGCGATGTCGGAGTATCTGGGTTTGACGCTGGAAACAGTAAGCCGTCAAATCAATGCGCTGAAAAAAGACGGGGTCATCCGGTTGGAAAAGAAAAGGCAAGTGCATGTTAAAGATTTTGCCCGTCTCTTGGCAGAGACGGGCGATGATGCAGACGGCGGGTTTTTGGCCTAGGGGAAAATTGGCCTAATGTGCCATGAGAATTGGCACCCTACAGTCTTGCAACATATTTCGTGTCGGGCCGCCAAACAGGAATTCACGCATTGGAGAATGCCCATATCCGCCCATAACAATCAGGTTGGCCCCAAGCTCATTTGCATGAGTGCGCAGAATATCGGATATTTTAGCAGCTGAATGTGGTAATACATTCACCTCAACATTAATACGATGACGTGTCAAAAAAGTAGCAATATCATTCGATACCTCAGCCTCTATTTCGGTATGTCTTGTATTGGCGATGATAACGATATCAACTTTGCTGGCTTTTTTAAGCAATGGAATCGCTGAGCGCACAGCTCTTAAAGCATGAGTACTGCCATCCCACGCAATAACAGCGTTTGTTTCACGATGTCCTGAATCCTCATCAGGGATAATTAAGACCGGGCATTCAGAATCTATTAGGGCGCTCTCTGTAATTTTTTCATCAACCTCAGTGCGTTCCGGTCCAAATGGACGTGGCAAAACAACAAGGTCACAAAATTTAGCAGTTTGTGACATTAAATTAGAAAGTTGATCACGATTTATAACTGCTGCTTCAACGCTGTAAAATATCACTTCTTCTTTTGCGAATCTCTCTGCTTCAGAGACAAGTTTTATTACTTCATTCTCAGCACGTTCGCGTTCTTCATCCATCAACTCGACCGGGATCCCAGTGTAGGGGTATGCTTGTGTCTGTAAGATTGATATATAAGCAGGGCAAATGATATGCAGATGACCACCAGCTTCTAATGTAAGGCTAATAGCCTTTCTAACAGAAGCTATGCTGCTGTCTTTACCATCCCAGATTGTTAAAATAGATCTATATGACACGGGGGTGCACTCCATTCTTGATTTGCTTTAGTTTATAAGTGAATTCGTCTGAAAAACTTTGATTCAGATCAAAGACTGTTGCTAGTCAGTTAGTGCATCTGTAAAACCGATATCAGGACAGTAAAAAGGTCAAACCATGGATATTCTAAAACTTATCGTATTGGCATTCATTACGGTATTAGCCGCTATGGCTGCAAATTTTGGCCTTGATTGGGCCTACTCCGTTCACGCCATCATTATTATGGCATTTTCATTTTTCTTATTCGTACGAGGTTTGCAACATTTCGGCAGCCCAAAACCTGCAATTGAAACCGGCTATATGGATGATGTGGTTCGTGCCGGGGTTATCGCAACAGCGTTTTGGGGTGTTGTCGGGTTTCTGGTTGGGGTCTTTATTGCTTTCCAACTTGCATTCCCTGTTTTGAATTTTGACCTTCCGTTCACTACATTTGGACGTGTAAGACCGCTGCACACCTCTGCGGTTATTTTTGCATTTGGCGGGAACGCGTTAATCGCGACATCATTCTATATTGTTCAACGCACCTCTGCGGCACGGCTTTGGGGCGGAAATTTAAGTTGGTTTGTTTTCTGGGGCTATCAGCTGTTCATTGTTTTAGCCGCAACAGGTTACCTGCTTGGGTCTACACAATCAAAAGAATATGCTGAACCAGAATGGTATGTCGACATCTGGCTGACTATTGTCTGGGTGGCATATTTGGCAGTGTTCTTAGGCACGATTATAAAACGAAAAGAACCGCATATATATGTAGCTAACTGGTTCTTCCTGTCTTTCATTGTCACAATTGCAATGCTGCATCTGGTTAATAACCTTGCCATACCTGTTTCAATCTACGGATCAAAATCCGTACAATTGTTCTCAGGCGTACAAGATGCACTGACACAATGGTGGTATGGACATAATGCGGTTGGTTTTTTCCTGACTTCAGGTTTCCTTGGTATGATGTATTACTTTGTACCAAAGCAGGCCAATCGCCCTGTGTATAGCTACAAACTTTCTATCATCCACTTCTGGTCATTGATTTTCCTCTATATCTGGGCAGGCCCGCACCACTTGCATTACACAGCCTTGCCTGACTGGGCGCAAACACTGGGTATGACATTTTCGATCATGCTATGGATGCCCAGCTGGGGTGGTATGATCAATGGTCTGATGACGTTGAACGG
>JAJFHY010000003.1 GCA_021775375.1 Amylibacter sp.
TTCAGGCCGCTGATGACTTCGAAGATTTTGTGCATGAACTGCGCCCCCCTGAACCAGAAAATGATTAGAGATGGAACCGCATTCGGCAGATGAACGCTGGATGCGACTGGCCCTGTCTATCGGGGCTCGCGGATTGGGCACTACATGGCCCAATCCGGCCGTTGGTTGTGTCATCGTCAAGAATGGCCGCGTTTTAGGGCGCGGCTGGACCCAAACTGGCGGACGACCCCATGCGGAACGGATGGCACTTGAACAGGCAGGGGCAGCCGCCAAGGGTGCAACGGCATATATCACTTTGGAACCATGCGCTCATACAGGTAAAACATCGCCTTGTGCCGATGCTTTAATTGATGCGGGCATCGGCTGCGTTGTCGCGGCAACAAAAGATCTGGACCCGCGCGTGGCAGGCAAAGGATTTAAAAAACTTCAAGCCGCAGGCATTTTATTGCGTTCGGGTGTATTGGAAGCAGAGGCGCAACAGTCCAATATCGGCTTTTTTAGCCGCGTTACAAAAAACCGCCCGGCAATTACACTAAAGCTGGCAAACAGTCTGGACGCAAAGATCGCGACCAAGACGGGTGAAAGTCAATGGATAACAGGAGCCGCTTCACGGGCGTATGTTCATTATCTGCGCGCCACACACGATGCTGTTATGGTTGGCAGCGGCACCAGTCTGGTGGATGATCCCAGCCTGACAGTGCGTCTGAGCGGACTGGAAGATCGGCGCCCTGTGCGGATAATCTTGGATAGCAATCTGTCCACACCGCTAAACAGCCATTTAGGCCAAAGCACACAGGATATACCAGTTTGGTTATGCCATGGATCAAATGCAGACCGCAAAAATTGGCGACAAACCGACGCAGAATTAATAGAATGCGCAAGTGACAGCAACGGTTTGCACTTGGCTGATGTGCTGACGAAACTCGCAGCAAAAGGCATCACGAGGGTGTTTTGTGAAGGTGGCGGAAAATTGGCGGCATCGCTTATCCGTGAGGGCTATGTTGACCGGTTGATCACCATAACCGCAGGCATTGCAATCGGATCAGATGGCACCCCGAATTTAGGCAAACTGGGCGTTGACACCTTAACACAAGCACCGCGGTTTGAATTGGTGTCGCACCAACGTCTTGGTGATGATTTGATGTCGGAATGGCAGCCGTTTTAACGCCAGATATGAGCGTAGCTTGCAAAGATACCCTGTAGTTTTGCCATTAGCCGTACGAATACCCCGGTTTTCGCCTGCATTTGACCACGTTCATAACGCTTCAAAATAACCTCTAATGGACAAGGCGCGCCCGTGACCGGATCCCAATAACGGGGGTAGTCAATCAGGCAGGCGTGGACAAGCGCATCTAGATTAGGTCGGGCTTTGCGCCGGCTGATTTTACGCATTTTATCTTTCGTTAACCCCCAACCGCTGTAAAAGGGACTGCCGTAACAGGTCACAGATTTACCCCGCAACAAAGCCTCGAACCCTGCAAGGGAAGTCATCGTAGCAACATGGTCAACCTGCTCTAATAACACAGCCATATTGCTGTCAGCCGCGACAATATCCGCAAATTTCAATGCGTCTGTGATATCAACGGCACCCACCCGTAATCCGGCCTCTACGTCCGGATGTGGCTTGAAGACAATGTAGGCATCGGGGAAATTATTGCGCGCTGCCTGCAATAACCCCAGATTGGTTTTGACCTGCCCTGCGCCTTTCAGGATCGACGCATCATCCTCGACCTGACCTGGAACCAATACAATCTTTTGGCCAGCACTGGCCGGTAATTCAAATGATGCAGACGTTAGATTATACTTCGTCATCTTCAATGCTATGATGCGTTCGCGAATAGAGCGTGCGCGGGCTAAATCAATCTTGGACAATTCCATTGATTGATTAACTATCCGCTCCAATTGGCTGGGGGCCGTTGGATCATAGTAAATACCGGTGTCATCAAAAGCCAAAGATGTTGGCGCAACCAGTTGGGCACCCAATCCGACTGATCGTAAAAAGCCATCCTCTACGCGGACCAATGGTACGGCTCTTTGCGCACAATCGCTTGCAAGCTCTTTGGTTTCGCGCCCCGCCCAGATCAAAACACGCCCCTGTTTTTTGCTTGCTGCATCGACAGCCGCCGTAACATCGTCATAGAACAAAGGCGTATTGTTTACGCCTGACAGAAATTTGCGCAAAAACCCGCGTTTCCATAAACGCATGCCAACACATACTGCCAATGTTTCATTGTCCTGATGCTGTCGCGCCCGCGCATGTAAAATACTTGCAGCAGTCATAAAATCCGTAGCACGGTCAAAAAACGGGTCATACCACTTGGCATATGTCAAACAGGTCGCCCAAAACAGTTTCGCAGGCGACAAGAAAATCCCTTTATCACGGGCGGTACCACGGTCATCCGTCAGTCCCAAGCCCGCATAGAACGGATTGCCAAAAACAACCGGTCTGTGGCCATAGAATATAGCCTCCAGACCCATTTGAGACGTGACACAGTAAACATTCGATGCCTGGCGAAACAAATCCATAGGCGCATGTTTACCCGTTATGACGGAAACCTGATCGTCACAATCGAAATGCGAAAAATATTTATAGCGTTTACCCGCGATTGTTTCGGGGTGGGTTTTTATCAATATCTTTTTGTCCGGGTTCTCTGCCTTTGCGCAGGCCAGCATATCAACGAAACTGGCCGCATTCGCACTGCCCATTGCAATCGATGCGTCGTCTACTGTTTGATCAACAACCAGTATAAAATCGTCCGGCAGGTCGGGCTCATTTGATGAGAAATCGTTGTACTTTGACAGCTTCAAACGCACCATATGGGCCATTTGATCCTTGGCATGTCGCCATTCATCTCTGGGCAAATCTGACGCCTGTTTCAGTAATTTATCCATTTCACTGGGACGCGTTGTATCAAAATAAATTCCGGTAGCGTCAGTCACAAGACCTATAGGGTATTCACCCTGTCGGCCGGTCAAAACAGAACGTAAAAACGCATCCTCAAGGGTTACAAGCCTGCGTTTAAAACGACGCGCGATAAACATACCGCGTTTTGAAACCGGTCTGCGCCCCCACACCGCGACACTGTCTTTTCGGGCAAAGGGCAACCCCATTCCGATTTCTAAACCATGTGCCTTTAAAATCTTGCGTAAACGCGGTTGGAACAGAAATCCGAGACTATAAACAAACAGGCGCGTCTTGTGGTTATTTACGGGCGCGCCTGTGGTTTTCGTCATGTCATCAACTGTTTTCGCAACTATCCGCCACTTAAACTTGCCAATGATGCAGCAGCACCGATTGAACCCGTCAAAACAGACAGTGATTTAATCCATTGTACATATGGTGCTTCAGTTACGTAGATTGTATCGCCATCGCGCACTTGAAAATCGCGTCCCAGAAAAATACCGCTTGGTTCGGTCAAATTCAGCACATATGCAAATCGTTTTGGTGTAACGAAATCATCGCGTGCCAAAACGCGGTTTGCGTATTCCGCAGGCTCATCGCGAAAAATAAAGACGCCTGTCGGGTCTGCCAGATTACTGTTAAGCCCGCCCATATAGGCAATTGCTTCAATCGCGGACATTTCAGGTGCCGGGAATTCAACAAGTGATTGGGATCCCGTTGCTCCAAGAGCGGTAAAGCGGCGTGTATCTTTTTTTATCAAAATGCGGTCACCCGGTCGCAATGCAATATCCTGCTTGTGGCTGGCATAAAGATCAACCAACCACACAGTCCCTTTTTTGGACCCGCGAATAACTGTTACACGGGTATTTTCAGGATCCGTTGTAACACCGCCTGCTTTCGCAATCATAGACGACAATGTCGACGTTGAGGCTTCTATCGGATAAACGCCTTGCATATTAGATCCTACGATAGAAATTGTAGAGCCATCACCCGGCAATCTTCGAACGATAACTTGCGGGTCAGGCGTTTGAGTATCCAGTTTTTGTGTAATTATATCGCGCAAACCTTCAGGAGTATTGCCGGAAGCTTTAATGCGACCAGCGTATGGTACGAATGTAAATCCTGCCTGATCCACTTGAAGTTCGGTTAAACTTGATGGTGCACCTGCAATGCCCAGCAATCCATCTTCTACGTTTTCATAAATTGTAAGCGATAGTATATCACCGGCGCGAATTGTATCCGCCCCGACATTACCTACATTTTGAAAGCCTGAATCAAACCCAATCGCTGGTGCCTGTTTGGTGGCAACGACTACCCTGTCATTGACTGACACAATAAATGCATTGCCCGATTTTTGGACACTGCTGGAATAAATTTCAGATTTTTTGGGGCCGGAACGTGGCAAACCACAAGCTGCAATTGAAAATACAACTGTGAATAGGGCCAGATTTCTGACCCATGATGAACTGTGACGTGACATGTAACCTGCCCTTCTCGTCAAAACTGCCTCGACTTTAATGTGAACCTAATCAACTACAGATATTATTGCTAGTATTTGTTTACATTAAACTTTTCCCAAGACAGACTGTTGCACAGGGGCCGCGCTTGTTTCTTTCAATATTTTGTATGTACTTTGCGAATTCAGCACCAAATCCACAATTTGTAGTAGCAATCGACGCCGATTTGCCCACGCATAAAACCCACCGGGAACTTGAGACGTTGCCAAAAGATACTGCCGATAATCACGATATGCGGCTAAATCAGGCTTTTTGGGGTTGGCAAAGAATGCTCCCAACTCCTGATTGGACGTAAACTCCGGCTTATTGTAAACACTTTCGCCTAACGCCAGTAATGGTAAGCCGCGCCAAAGTGCCTGTTGCGCTGCGGTTGAATTAATCGTCACAACACTTGAGGCAAAATCCAGTATCCGGGCCAGTTTGCCGCCACGAATATAGTGAATACGTTCCGCGACATTGAATTCTTTACCTAAATCTTGTGCGACTTGCGCCAATGGTTTGCGTTCATCTTCCAATGGATGAGCTTTAAATACCAAATGGTGATGTTTTGGGGCATATTTGGCAAAGTTTTCAACACAATCACGCATGAAATCATCCATACCGATGTAATTACTATAACGTCTTATGGATGCATCATGGCTAAGCTGCAAAACACCTAAATGATAAGTAACACCACTGGCGATTAAGCGTCTGGTGCCGATCTTGCGTTGTATCGCATGTGGAATACGATTTAACAGCTTCATAAAATGCAACCGAAATTCACTGCGTACAGAATTCCCCCTGTGTGGAACATATTTTGGGAAATCACTATTTCGAAACATTATATGCCAATGATAAATTGCACCCAGTAGGATGTGTTGCCGCATGTCACCCCAAGTTGCCGGTGCTGCCATTTGTTCTACAATGGCATTCTTCATATCAGAGCGCATATCCTTGACAGAGGTGTTCACCAGGCAGGAGTTCCCATTGACACCGTCCCGTTCGTAAGTCACCCAATATGGCCGAAGATAGCCTTCTTCCAAATAATGTAATGTTAATCCTAAACTCTTGGCTTGTTCGATTGCGATGATATGAACAGGACGATTGTCGCCATATATGACAAGATCAGTGTACCCTTGCTGTAATAGTTGCCTCAAGTAATCTGGCCATTCATCGCTTGTTTCTGTATAATTAGACCGTGTCGCACGATTTCGCCAAAAGAACCTGTCGCCCGCATTAAAACATATCTTGTGAACCGACACCCCGTGCGCCTCAAGACGTTTCGCAAATTGGTACTGAAACGGGCCATGCGGGCCCTGTAAAAACAAAAACTTCCGATTAAGAGTATCCGTTTTATTCATAAGGTACCAAAAATTTCACAGTTAGGATCTGAATTTAAGGGTTGTCACAGTTTTCCGAAACCTATGTCAAGACAATACAATAATAATTGATTTTCAATGTACTATAATCGTGGTGTTTCAGTTATCAAAGAACTACTCTACACCGAATTTATCTCTCTAATATAAAAGGCAAGCATTATGCGCATTATGATAGCACTTTTTTTCATTTGTTCCGCAAATATCGCAATGGCACAAAGCATTGATACATATGAAGAATATTATTATCCCAAGATAACCAGCCAAGAGGTTTTCAGCCGTGTTTTACTGATACCACCAAAATCCGACAAAGATGTGCGCATTGGGTTTGCAACTTCGATAACCCAAGCACAGCTTGCAGCACCCGAAAGCCCAAGGTTTGTTATATTCGCAAAAGGTAAAGAAGCAAAGAAACTGATCATTATCGCTTTGGATGACAACATATTCAAAACGCTGTACCGCGCACGTGCTTTATTGGCACAGCTAACATCAAACCTGCGTGGAAATAAATTTCTGAGCAAACAGAATCTAACGGATGAAGGTACCTTTTATGATCTGTTACAACTGATGCAATTTGAATCTCTTGTCATCTCAGATGGTGAAACATGGTCACACGAGGTTGTTTTCGCACCTGAGTAACTGCTCTGGCGGCAAATTGAAAATGTAGCACTCAATTGACTCCTTTAACCCTTGCCGTTAACGAAATGGCAGACTAAATCCACACATCGCGAGCGTAAGGATAAGGTATGTTCACAGGGATCATTTCAGACATTGGCACCGTTTCCAAAATGGAACAGCACGGTGATTTGCGGGCGCGGATCAACACGC
>JAJFHY010000021.1 GCA_021775375.1 Amylibacter sp.
GATTGTTTCGATTCTGTCAACAATCAGAAATAAGCGGTTTTATCCTTTGTAAGCGTCAGAAGCTCTGAAATCCTTCGGGATCAGCAGGTCTTTTCGACTGACATTGCTTAATTGCCTGTGCCCGCCAAGGGCCATGGAAAAATCCAGTTCCTTGTGAATGACTTCCAAGGCTTTCGTTACGCCTTTTTGTCCCATAGCGCCTAACCCATATAAGAATGGCCGCCCGATATAGGTGCCTTTGGCCCCCAGTGCGGTTGCTTTCAACACGTCTTGTCCTGAACGGATGCCGCCATCCATATGCACCTCGATCCTATCACCGACTGCGTCAAGTATATCAGATAACATGCGAATGGATGATACGGCACCGTCCTGCTGGCGGCCGCCGTGGTTGGATACAATAATCGCGTCGGCCCCGGTTTCGGCGGCGCGTTTGGCGTCTTCCACATCCAGAATACCCTTAAGGATTACTTTACCGCCCCACATTTTCATCAGTTTCTCGATTTTCTTCCAATCTAATGACGGGTCAAACTGTTCGGCTGTCCACGAAGACAGGGAAGATGGGTCTTTCACATCTTTCGCATGGCCCACAATATTGCCGAAGAACCGACGTTTTGTGCCCAGCATACCAAGCCCCCAATGCACTTTAGTCATCATATTGGCGATGGATTGCGGGGTTAATTTGGGTGGCGCGGACAGGCCGTTTTTCAGGTCGCGGTGGCGTTGCCCCAATATCTGTAAATCAGCGGTGATTACCAGTGCCGAACAGCCCGCCGCACGGGCGCGGTCAAGCAGGCGTTGGTTGAAATCATCGTCGCGCAGGGCGTAGATTTGAAACCAGAACGGTTTTGTAGTGTGGGCGGTAACATCCTCGATCGAACAAATCGACATGGTGGATAGCGTAAAGGGCACCCCGAACGCTTCGGCCGCACGCGCCGCTTTGATTTCACCGTCTGCACATTGCATGCCGCACATCCCGATAGGGGCAAGGGCGACAGGCATGGTCACATCCTGCCCGATCATCTGTGCTGCGGTTGAGCGGTTGGTCATATCCACCGCCACCCGTTGGCGCAGGCGAAGCTTGGCGAAATCGTTGACATTGTCGTGGAAAGTTTGCTGTGTCCAAGAACCGGTTTCGGCATATTCATAAAACATCTTCGGCGTGCGCCGTTTGTAGATGGCTTTCAGATCGTCGATATTGGTAATCTCGGGCATGGCGGCTGTCCTTTGGATGGTTGCCCCCATTTTACAAAACGCAAACCCCGCCTGACAATATGAAAAATGCGCAAATTGGTAAGGTCAGTTACCCAGATTGTCGTTTTTATCAGGCCCGATGCGCCCCCGCAGCCAATTCCGAGACAAACGCGAGGATGTCTTCAACACTGTCACCGGCACCCAGTTTCGATACAATCGCAGAGCCGACAACAGCCCCGTCCGCCACTTGCGCCATGCCCATCGCGTCGTCTGGCGTGTTGATACCAAAGCCCACGCAAACCGGCAGGTCGGTGGATTGTTTGATCCGTGCCACCTCGGCCCCGACTTTTTCTGTGGAAGCAGAGCCTGAGCCTGTGATCCCTGTAATGGCGACATAATAAATAAAGCCCGATGTGTTTTGCAGCACTTTGGGAAGGCGCTTTGCGTCTGTGGTGGGTGTTGCCAGACGGATAAAGTTCATGCCGGCTGCATTTGCAGGGATGCACAGCTCGTCATCCTCTTCGGGGGGCAGATCAACGATGATCAGACCGTCGATGCCCGCTTTGGTGGCGGCTGCGATGAATGTGTCCACACCCATGGAATAGATCGGGTTGTAATAGCCCATCAACACAATAGGGGTGGTGGTGTCTTCGCGGCGAAATTCGGTCGCCATAGCCAGCGTTTTTTTCAGCGTCATGCCCGCATCAAGCGCGCGTCCGCCGGCCAACTGAATGGTTGGCCCATCGGCCATGGGGTCGGTGAACGGCAGACCCAGCTCGATGATATCCACACCTGCGGCGGGAAGGCCCTTCATAACGGCAAGAGAGGTGTCGTAATTAGGGTCGCCTGCCATGATATAAGACACAAACGCGGATTTTTTCGCCGCTTTCAGTTCTGCAAATTTATCGTCGATGCGTGTCATGGTATGCCCCTTCAATGTCAGTGCTTGGTTTGCGTCACATTTCGGCGAAAATCAATGCGAAAATCAACGGGGTCAGGTGAAAAAGTGGCACCTGTTCTTGACGTTTCACCCCATTGCCCCGTAGATGCGCCCGAAACGATCATTCTAAGGTGTATGTCATGGGTTTTAAAACTGGTATTGTGGGTCTGCCGAATGTGGGGAAATCCACCTTGTTCAATGCGCTGACCAAAACGGCGGCAGCGCAAGCGGCGAACTTTCCGTTTTGTACGATTGAACCCAATGTGGGCGAGGTGTCTGTACCTGACGCGCGGCTTGAAGTGTTGGCGAAAATTGCAAGCTCCGGCAAAATCATCCCGACCCGTATGACATTCGTTGATATCGCGGGACTTGTGAAAGGCGCTTCCAAAGGTGAAGGGTTAGGGAATAAGTTTCTGGCCACTATCCGTGAGTGTGACGCCATTGCCCATGTGTTGCGTTGTTTTGAAGACGATGATGTAACCCATGTGGACGGTCGCGTTGATCCTGTGGCGGACGCCGAGATTATCGAAACCGAATTGATGCTGGCAGATCTTGAAAATATCGAAAAACGCCTGACCGGTTTGGTGCGTAAACTAAAAGGCGGCGACAAAGAAGCGTTGATGCAAAAAGACCTGTTGGAACGCGCAAAAGCGGCCATTGAAAACGGCCAGTCTGCACGCACGATCACAATTGCGGAAGACGAAGAAAAAGCCTGGAAGATGCTGGGATTACTGACGTCAAAGAAAATCGTTTACGTCTGTAATGTCGAAGAGGAAAATGCTGGCTCCGGCAATGCGCATTCGGCACGTGTAGCGGAAATGGCCGCATCCCAAGGGGCGGCCTGTGTGGTGATCTCGGCGGCAATCGAAGAAGAGATCAGCCAACTGGAAGATGAAGAAGCGTTGATGTTCCTGGAAGAACTGGGTCTGGAAGAGGCGGGGCTAAACCGTTTGATCCGCGCGGGTTATGAATTGCTGGACTTGCAAACCTACTTTACCGTGGGGCCGATGGAGGCACGTGCATGGACTATTTCCAAAGGCACTACCGCGCCGAAAGCGGCGGGCGTTATTCACGGTGACTTTGAGCGTGGCTTTATTCGCGCTGAAACAATCGCCTATGATGATTATGTGGAATTTGACGGCGAGCAAGGCAGCAAAGTGGCCGGCAAGATGCGCGCTGAAGGCAAGACATATGTCGTGGCAGACGGAGATGTTTTACATTTCCTTCATAATACCTGATCAATTTTTATGTAATTTAGTCAGCTGTTAAGGTTCTTGCCGCACAGTCCCGGATCTGTGCGAAAGGGATTTTTCGGTGATTGATTTCACAATTCTATCATCTGTTGTGGACGACAACAGTCTGGAACTTCTGGGGGTTTCAGACATGGCATTCGCGGTTATCGGCGGGCAGGATTTTCTGCTTGTCGCGGCCGAAGCCGATGGCGCAATCACAAGTTTTAAAGTCAGTGCGAATCTGGTGCCACAGCTTATTGATACACAGTCTTATACCAGTACATCGGGGACACTGGCGGTTGGGCAACTGACAATTACGCAAGTGAACGGTGTGTCAACGTTGCTGCCATCCGCTAAGTATGATGATAATGTCGCCACATATACTATTGATAATGCAGGTAATATTTCAAACCCTGTGCCGCAGCCCCAAGGTGGAAATACTGTCGGTCATTTTGCCGTGACGCATAGTGTTATTGTCGGGGATAAAACATATCTTTATGCGGCTGAACGGGGTGTGTCGGGGATCGCATCTTATTGGATGCAACCGGGCGATAGTTTCAGCGCAAAGGTATCTTATGCTGCAAGTAGTTTTGATTTTTTTGGAGATGTAGCCGCGTTTGCGTCTGTACCTGTCGGGGCGGCGACGTATCTCTTCACAACATCTGCATTTGATGCAGGACTAAACAGTTTTAGTGTTGATGCAAACGGTGGTCTTCAATTGATCGACAGTGTCGCCCCGTCAGAAGCATCCGGTTTCAGCCTGCCGCAAGCACTTGAAACAGTTACACTTATGGGCCAGGCATATTTGCTGATGGCCTCTGCCGGCACAAACAGCATAACGTCATATGTTGTGGGCAATGACGGCACATTAACCGAAACAGACCATCTGATTGACACTACAAACACGCGATTTCAAGATGCCAGCGTTTTGGAAAGCTTCACCTATGATGATCGCGGCTTCATACTTGCGGCAGGATCAGACGACGGTCTGACTTTATTGGAAATTTCAACGCGTGGAACGCTTTCTGTGGTGGCCGTATTGGCCGATGATTTTAATACAACACTGAACAACATCACGGATATTGAAGTGGCTATCTTGGGCACTGAAATCCATGCGTTTGTCAGCAGCGGGGTTGAGAACGGATTTACCCAAATCAAGATCAACATCGACAACAACGGTATAACGGTTATTGGAACTGCGGCACATGACACTCTGAATGGTACCGCACAGAACGACACCCTTGTCGGCTTTGATGGCAGCGATAGGCTTTATGGGGGCAATGGCAATGATTTAATGGTGGATGGTACCGGCCGTGATCATTTTTTTGGCGGGGCGGGGGCGGATATATTTAAATTTGAACCGGATAATACTTTGGATCTGATCCGCGATTATGAGGTTGGTATTGATAAGATTGATCTGTCATTCCTTGGAGCCGCTGCAACACTGGAAGATTTGAACATCACCGGCCGATCATTCGGTGCCGTTATTATTGCAGGTACAGAAGAGATCAGAATAACAACGATAGATAATACACAACTCAACGCCCATGATTTTGTGGCGGGTGACTTTATTTTTTAAGCCAGTTCACGAAACGCTCTGCTTCGACAGAGGGTGCAGATAAAGCACCTTTATCTTCGCCCGGATAAAACCGCGCGCGTGTCGCGGTGGGCATAGGGGCAGGGGTATAGCTGTGAACACGTGGGCCGGTTGAAACACTTTCGGCCGCCCATCCGTCATACAGGGCCTTTTGTGCAGCTTTGGTACTGCCATATGCTGCAAAAAACTTCTTGCCTGCTTGTGGGTCATCAATATGAACCGCCGTACCGTTCTTGGCTTTCAGTAGGGGGTCGATCATTGTAATCAAACGCTGGCTGGCCCGTAAATTCACGGCAATGGATTTGTCCAGATCGTTTTCAGAGACATGACCGGTCGGGGCTAGAGGTGCTGTGTAAACGGCACTGTGCACCCAAAGGTTAACACCGCCCCAACGTTCGTTAATAGAGATGCACATGCGTTGTAGCCCTGCATCGTCTGTGATGTCCAGTGGAACCAGCGTTGCCTGACCGCCATTTGCCTGTACCGCGTCATCCAGCTCTTCCAAGCCGCCACTGGTACGGGCAACGGCAATGATAGTTGCACCTTCTTTTGCCAATGCAGATGCAGCGGCAAAGCCAAAACCGCGCGAAGCCCCGGTTATCAGGGCGATTTGTCCGTCGAATGCACCCATGGTTCAGGCTGGCTCTTTCAGTTTGAAACCGTTGCTGATCTGATCTGCGGGTTTCACAGGATATTCACCTGAAAAGCACGCATCACAGTATTCCGGGCTTGCATTGTTTCGACCAACCTCGACACCGCAAGCGCGGTAAAGCCCGTCTAAAGACACAAAGCGCAAGCTGGAAACGCCAAGGTGTTCGCGCATTTCATCTTCTGTCATGGATGACGCCAGAAGTTTTTCGCGTTGCGGCGTGTCAACACCATAAAAACAAGGCCATGCTGTGGGTGGCGAAGCAATGCGGAAATGGATTTCGGCAGCCCCCGCATCCAGCATCATTTCCTTGATCTTGCGGCTTGTCGTGCCGCGCACAACGCTGTCGTCGACCAGGATGATACGTTTGCCTTTGATCAAGGCGCGGTTCACATTTAGCTTCAAAAGCACACCCATGTTGCGGATCTGCTCGGTTGGTTCGATAAAGGTGCGCCCCATATAGGAATTGCGGATAATCCCCATGGCATAGGGAATGCCGCTTTCTTGCGAATAACCGATGGCCGCAGGTGTGCCGCTATCAGGAACAGGGCAAACCAAATCGGCCTCTACGGGTGCTTCTTTGGCCAGCTCAACACCGATACGGCGGCGGGTTTCATAAACAGATTGCCCACCCAGAATACTGTCGGGGCGGGAAAAATACACATGTTCAAATATGCAAGGGCGCGGTTTAGCGGGCTCGAACGGAAAAGAGCTTTCAACACCGTTTTCAGATATGACGACCATTTCACCCGGTTCAATCTCGCGGATGAACTCAGCGCCAATTATATCCAGCGCACAGGTTTCAGAGCTTAACACCCATCCGTCACCCAAGCGACCCAACACCAATGGGCGCACACCCAAAGCATCACGGACACCCATAAGCTTTGAACGCGTCATTGCAACAACGGAAAATGCGCCTTCAACACGGCGTAGTGCGTCTTTCAGACGCTCGGGTATATTCGATTGCATCGAGCGGGCCATCAGGTGAATGATACATTCGCTGTCTGATGATGATTGAAAAATCGAGCCGCGACTGATGAGTTCTTTGCGCAGTTCTTCGGCATTCGTCAGATTGCCGTTATGCGAGATTGCAGCCCCGCCCATGGCAAATTCGCCAAAGAACGGTTGTACATCGCGTATCGCGGTTTGGCCTTTGTTGCCGGCTGTAGAATAACGCACATGACCGATGGAAACACTGCCCGGCAAGGTTTCCATCAGGGATTGTTTGGTGAAATTATCGCGTACATAGCCAAAACGGCGTACGTGGTTAAAGCCTACGTCTTTGTCGTATGAAACGATGCCGCCTGCCTCTTGTCCGCGATGTTGCAATGCGTGCAGTCCAAGGGCCACAAAATTTGCCGCCTCCGGTACACCTAAAACCCCGTAAATCCCGCATTCTTCCTTTAATTTATCGTCGTCAAATGGATGAGCAAGAAAAGGTTTAGTTTGACTTAGCATGGGTGTTCCGACTCGTGCTGTGGCTGATGTTCGCTTCTATACTGTGGAAGGTGGGGTGTTGTCATTACCTGATCCACCAAAATCGCCAAGTTAGTTGGATGTTGCGCCAGAGCCATCTACTTCGGGTGTGTTGCTGGGTGCTTCACAGCTTCCGGTAAGCTCTTCATAACGATCAACAATCCACTGAGGTGCTTCGGTGGGGATCATGGTTTGCATCCGTTCTTTGCTGGCCGTTAAAAGTTCTTTTGTTTTTGACTTTTCAACCATCTCTTCCGTGGTGCCGATATAATCATAAATAACCAGAGCAACCAAAACCAGAACAATTCCCCGGATGGCGCCAAAGGCAAAGCCTAGACCTTGATCCAATCCACCGATCGCGGATTTCTGGACCAAGCCGGAAAAAATAGGGGTAAAAATTGATGTCACAATCAATGCAACGGCAAAGACGGCAGCAAAACTGGCGATAATTCCTAACTGGCAAGATGTGATAAAGTCGCCAAGATAAGGGATTTCACGTACAAGCGGTTCGGCTTGCGGTGCAAAGGTAAATGCAACAAGTGCGGCGATTACCCATCCTGCGATCGACAAGATCTCACGCACAAGTCCACGTGAATATGCCAGAGCCGCCGACACAAATATTACAAAAGCGACTATGCCATCTACCAGTGTAAATTGGTCCATTTTATTCCCTTTCAGGCGTCTATTTCGCCAAAACAGGCAGCAATAAAGCCGCCCACATCATCTATTGTTTGCACTTTCATGCCAGATTCGCCAGCAAGTTTCATCCTTGATGGTGCATATGCGGCACTAAAGCCCAGCTTTTTGGCTTCTTTAAGGCGGTTATCCGCCTGCGAAATCGGGCGCAGTGCACCCGATAAGCTGATTTCACCAAAAATCACGGTGTCCTTTGGCAAGCTTAAATCTTGCCTTGCCGATATCAAAGCGGCAGCAACGGCAAGATCTGCCGCCGGTTCCGAAATGCGCATGCCACCAGCAATGTTTAAATATACGTCCATATTGCCAAAACCAATGCCGCAACGCGATTCCAGAACAGCCAGGATCATCGACAGGCGGCTACTGTCCCATCCCACGACATTGCGTCGTGGAGAAGCAAGTGAAGATTGTGCTACAAGTGCTTGAATTTCAACCAGAACTGGCCGAGTGCCTTCCATTCCGGCAAAGACAGCGGATCCGGATGCCTGTTTTTCGCGATCAGACAAAAACAGAGCAGAAGGGTTGGTTACCTGTTGTAGGCCGGCACCTGTCATCTCGAACACGCCGATTTCATCGGCAGGGCCAAAGCGGTTTTTAACTGCACGCAATATGCGGAACTGATGCCCACGTTCGCCTTCAAAATAAATCACTGTATCAACCATATGTTCAACCACACGCGGCCCTGCAATCTGTCCGTCTTTGGTCACATGTCCGACCAAAATAACCGCCACGCCGCGCCGTTTGGCAAATGTCACCAGCTCATGCGCCGTGGCGCGTACCTGACTGACCGAACCGGGTGCACTGGTCACATTGTCTGCCCACATGGTTTGCACCGAATCTATGATCGCCACATCGGGGCGCTCGGTTTCCAGCGTTGTAATGATATCGCGCAAATTGGTTTCCGCGGCCAGCTTTACCGGTGCATCCGCCAGTCCCAAACGCTGCGCGCGCATGCGGATTTGGGAAGGTGCCTCTTCGCCCGACACGTAAATCGCGGATTTGCCCGCGCGTGCAAAACTTGCAGCCGCTTGCAACAACAGAGTTGATTTTCCGATGCCCGGATCACCGCCGACCAGAATTGCGCTGGCTGGCACCATGCCGCCGCCCAGAACCCGGTCAAATTCGGCAATACCACTGGCCATACGTGGAAGCGGTTTGTCTATTTCGGATAAATCACCCAAAGCCATCTTGCGGCCTTTGGTGGCACCCAATGTTTTACCGGAGGGGCCGGCTGCCAACGGGGCTTCTTCCGCGATGGAATTCCATTCGCCGCAAGCTTCACAACGGCCTGCCCATTTTTTGTGGGCGGCGCCGCATTTCATGCAGGTAAAAGATGTGCTTTGTTTGGCCATTGGGCAAGGGTTTAACGGGGTCGACTACATTCGGCAAGGACTAAGCTTTTTGTTTTTGCACCAATGTCATGACATAGGACATCAACACGCAAAAAGTGAACAGATAAAGCCCCCAAGCCGTTTCCAGACGGCCCACTCCCACACCTTTTGCCGCCACGATATAAATCGCGATCAAAAATACATCCGCCATAGCCAATTTACCCAGAACACTTAGAAGCGGCAGAGTTTTCCGGTTGGCCATACCAAACTGGATCAACGCAGTTCCCATGACTTTCAATATGGGGGCTACCAGTGCAAAGAATGCAACAACTACTGCCAGGAATATATCCTTGCCCCACAAATCCCCGATGCCCGTCAGGATCGATATTTCATCGAGCGAAAAGAACGGTAAAAATCCCGCCCGCATCAATGGTGCTGTCCATGCGATGGGAAATAGCACCAGCAAAGACAGGTTCAACACTTTAACAATCAAAACAGCCCCTAACTTGGCAAGATATAGGGGATTAACATATACCCTGACAAACACATAATTCCCGAAACGATCGTGATCCAGGTCAAAACCCTGATCACTTTTATATCCGCAAGTCTAAACATAAAATACAGAGTGATCGCAAGAACGCTTACTGCCGCCAACATGAACGCAATGGGCCGTGTTAAATCAAAAAACTGTTGTAATATGCTGGGCAGGAAAAATATCGCAAAGGGCAGGGCCATCACGATTATTGAAGTGCTTTTCTTGCGGTGGTTTGCAAGCCCGATGATGCCCGCTACAAAGCAACTGGCGACGGCAATGCCCATCGTGGCAAGCAGGAAAATGAAATAGTCATTATGCGCAAACATTTCCATCATATCAGCTTTCGGTTATGCGATTGATATGGTGGCGATTATCGAGCGGGTAATGGCGTTTCGCAATGGTTTTACACCAAATACACAGGATCGTGTTGCGTGTTGGTTTCATCAAGGGAGAAAACGGTAAAAAATAAGCCCGCATCAGGGATGCAAACCATGTGATAGGGAAAAGGATGAGAAGGCAGAAGTTCAGGAGTTTAATGGGCACTATTTACCTCAAAAAGCCTATTTAATTAACGAATGGAATCATAATATTTGAAAAGGCTCCCAAGCAGATTGTAAAAAATGTTATTTTTCGAAGTTTGGGATGCCGTGATATCATTACAAGCGATAAAAAAATTACAATCGTAATAATGATCTGGAGTATGCTTGCAATCTGATCAGGAGAGTATCCTGAAAAATTTAGATACTTATCTCTCCAACTAGGTGAACTTTGGATCAAATAAATAAGAACTGGAGGCAATATCAAACATGTAAATGCTAGAGGCTGTTTGTATTTCCCATAGAGTCCTAAAAAGCCAAGAAAAAACGAAAACAGAAGCCAGAAACTGTATGTGAAATAGAACAAAATAAAGAATACTAACTCTGGTAATGAGGGATACATATTAATGTCCTCCAGTTAGTGTGCTGGTTTTGTTGCCAGAGTATCGTCACTAAACACAAATCATTTATTAACCACATCTTGCATATGCGCAACTGCCACACCTTCAACCCGCCCCGCTTGCTCTTCCCAATGCGCCACGTTGCGCACGCGCCCGTCTGCGCGTACTGCGCGAATGGCTTCAAGTGACACATCGGCGTAAACCCAAGCGGGTTCGTTCAGCACGCCTTCTGCCAGAACGCCGGTATCGGGAAAGCCCATATCGGGCGGGCCGTAAATGGCAGCAGCCCCGATATTTACGTCAACTGTGGGGTTCCATGCAGCATCCCCCGTCGTTGGTGAATGCACCACAACGCACTGGCTTTCCAAAGCGCGCGCCATAGACCCGATACGCACCCGCCAGTAGCCTGCCAGTGAACTGGTACAAGACGGTGCCAGTAAAATATCAACGCCCGTTTCTACCAAAACGCGGGACAGGGCGGGAAACTCGCTGTCATAACAAATGATGACCCCGATCCGGCCCAAAGTCGTATCAAACACCGTTAAAGGGCTGTTCGGTTTTACATCCATCGGATCACGCTCGAACATCGTCATGATCTGTTTGTCCTGATAGGCTTGTGTGCCATTTGGTGCAAAAAACACCGCGCGATTGGATGGTCGCGTGTTACCGTCATAACAGGGCGCACTGGCCCCGAGGATATGCACGTTATATGTCGCGGAAAGCTGCGCATAAAGCGCGTTGGCTTTTGGCAACAACGCATCCACCGCCCGCATGGATTGTTCTACGTCACCCGCCACATTTGACCCGGCCAAAGACGCCAGTTCCATCGCGCCGTATTCCGGGAACACCAACAGATCGGCGCCGTTTTCTGCCGCTTCTGCCACCCAGCGGGTGACCTTGGCTTCATACGAGGCCCAGTTATCATGCCAATCAATCGGATAGGTGGCCGTGGCTATTTTCATGGATACTCTCCGTCTTTTTTACTCACTATAATAGTGCAAAAAGATAATAGAAATAGACAAAGCCTATAGTCCATCATGGCCCTCGTCGATAGACGTGGGCCGCGCCTGACCCATTGGTCGCCATTGGATTGCTTGCAATCCAAAAGCGATTACCACCACGGGAAGGCGCATTCACACCTCCCCAAGGTCAAGCACGGCCCTGATGTTGTTTGGAAAATAAAATTGGAAGGTAGGTTTAGGCATATGGCCAAGGTGGATTGCCAATTGAATCGCGCCAATAAGCAACAAGGGCATGAAATGTTGTCTCAATAGATGCGATATCTTCACTTTCATCTTTGGGTTCTATAAAAACATCATCGAAACAACCGTTGAGACGCCCAGTAGGGATTGTTGCACCTATAGCTACGGCTTCTTTATAATTCATGCGTTCGAGTTCAATGAGCATATTTTGAAACTTGTTCATTGGGTTTACTTCTGCGCACTTGTATGATTTGCAAAATTTCATAAGCGTATAGGTTGCATGCCAAGCTTTTAATTCCCTATAACAATTGTCTTTTCGTAAACTCTTTGGCGTTTCGTCATAATACATAGCTATTTCTACCGAACCGCCTCAATCGGCCCCTCGGCGCGGGCGTTGATGAACTGATCCAGATAAGGATCGCCACTGTCGTCCATTTTGCCGATTGGCCCTGTCCATTGGACCACGCCGTTATGGATCATTGCAACATTATCGGCGATGGCGCGCACCGAGCTCATGTCGTGGGTGATGGTCATCGCGGTGGCGCCCATTTCCTCGACAATTTCACGCACCAATTCGTTGATCACGCCTGACATGATCGGATCAAGCCCCGTGGTCGGCTCGTCAAAAAAGATAATCTGCGGCTCGGCGGCAATGGCGCGTGCAAGGCCCACACGTTTTTGCATACCGCCTGACAGCTCGGCGGGAAAAAGTTCGGCGATGTTGGATTTCAGCCCGACGCGGCGCAGCTTTTCGATGGCGATATCATGTGCATCCGCTTTGGATAAGCGGTGCTTGCCCTGCAACAGACGAAATGCCACGTTTTGCCATACAGGCAGGCTGTCAAATAACGCGCCGCCCTGAAACAACATACCGAACTGATCCAAAAACGCCTCGCGGTCACCGGATTTCGTGTCGACGCCGTTCACGATGATCGTACCGCTGTCAGGTGCGATCAGCCCAAGGATACATTTCAAAAGTACCGATTTACCTGTGCCCGAGCCGCCGATGATAACCATCGAGCTGGCTTTCTTGATATGCAGGTCTACCCCGTTCAAGACAACGTTACTGCCGAATGCTTTGTGAAGATCTGTGATTTTTATCATGATTAGAACAACAAATCCGTAAGTATGTAATTGGCGGCAAAGATTAGAACCGAAGCGGTTACAACAGCGGTTTTAGTCGCAGCACCCACGCCTTGTGCGCCGCGTCCTGAATGATAGCCGCTGTAGCAGCCGATAAGGGCAATGATGAAGCCGAAAACCGCAGCCTTGATCAAGCCGGAGGAAACGTCACCGAATTCCAGAATATCCCAGGTATTTTTCAGATAGGTCGCGGAATTGAAATCCAACCTGTTCGTGCCCACCAGATATCCGCCCATAATGCCAATGGTGTCGCCAATGAAAACCAGAACCGGCAGCATGATCGTGGCGGCTAAAACGCGCGGTGTGACCAGATATTTCATCGGGTTGGTGGATAAGGTTGTCAGGGCGTCGATTTGTTCAGTAACGCGCATGGTCCCAAGTTCCGCGGCAATGGATGTGGAAACACGCCCCGCAACCATCAAACCGCCCAGAACCGGTCCCAACTCACGCGTAATACCGATGGCCACGATAGAGGGCACAATCGCTTCGGCACTAAACCGTGCACCGCCTGAATAAATCTGCAATGCAAGTGCGCCACCTGTGAAAAGGGCCGTCAGGCCAACCACAGGCAGGGAATAAAATCCGATGTTGATCAGTTGCTGTAGAAAAGCGTGGTAATAAAACGGTGGGCGGACGATGTGGCTGACGGTCAGGCTGGCAAATATCACCAAACGCCCGATGCTTTCGAACATCGCCATCGTTGAACGCCCGATCCGTGCCAGAATTCCGTCAATTGCCTGTATCATAACCATTATCCGCCTACATAGTCCCTTTTGTACCTTGCGCCAAGGCCGGTCAGGATTTCATATCCGATTGTGCCTGCATTGTCTGCCAATTTATCAACTGTTTGCTCTGCGTTCAGAATGTCCAGAAATTTTGGTGCGTTGGGTACATCAGTGACATCAACGGTGATCAAATCCATTGAAACGCGGCCAACCACAGGACAGGGTCTATTGCCTGCCCAAAGGTATGTTCTGCCGGCGCCCATTGCACGGATCAGACCGTCGGCATAACCGGCGGCAACCGTTGCAATTTTTGATGGGCGTTGTGCGGCCCAAGCAGCGGCATAGCCAACAGTTTCGCCAACAGCAACATTGCGGGTCTGGATCACGGGGACCGAGAGCGTGACAACGGGGCTGGCTTTTGTAAAGGGTTCACCGCCGTAGAGCCCGACACCGGGGCGGCAAAGGTCGAAGTGATAATCAGGTCCCAACAATATACCGCCAGTGGCCGCAAGTGACCGCCTGGCTGACATGCCCTTGGTAAGCTTGTTGAAACACTGTAGTTGCGCGTCGTTTTGCGGATGCTCAGGCGCGTCAGCACAAGCCAGATGGCTGATGATCAGGGATGCCCCTTTGGCCTTTTCGCGTACCATTACAAAATCCGCAGGTTCCAGACCCAGACGGTTCATACCGGTGTCGATCTGTATACCAAATGCGGCTTCCGGCATGCCCATGCGGAATTTCACCAGTTGTGATGGTGAATTCAACAAAGGGATCAGGTTATAATCGCGGATCAGGGCTGCGTCCGTTGCCATTAAGCCTGAAAATACATAAATTGCTGGATCATTGCCGACAGATTTGCGCAATGCGACACCTTCTTCAGCCAAAGCCACGAAAAAGCTACGCGCACCTGCTTTTGCCAATGCCGCAGAAACATGCCCCGCGCCCAAACCGTAACCCTCTGCCTTGACCACAGCTGCGGTTTCCACATTTGATGCAGACATCGCATCCAATGCACGCCAGTTGGCAACAACGGCATTCAGATCAATGGTTAAAGTCGCGGCGGTCATGGGCATTCCTTTTAGAGGCCTATGGGCCACAGCCATAAAGCAAGGTCAAGTCGGGAATGAAGAGCGTTCTAAAAATCCTGATCGCGGCTGTTACCATAACGCGATGGCGCCAGATCGGTAAATCGGGTGTAGCGACCTTCAAAGGCAAGATCTATTGACCCGATAGGCCCATGGCGTTGTTTGCCGATTATCACTTCAGCCTTGCCGTGCAGTTCTTCCATTTCCGCCTGCCATGTCATCATTTTATCGGCCTCGTGGTCGGCTGGCTTTTCGCGTTCCTTATAATACTCGCCGCGATAAACGAACATCACGATGTCGGCGTCCTGCTCGATGGAACCGGACTCGCGCAGATCAGATAGTTGCGGGCGTTTATCTTCGCGGTTTTCGACTTGGCGCGAAAGTTGCGACAGGGCAATCACCGGGATATTCAGCTCTTTGGCGATGGCCTTTAGCCCCTGGGTGATCTCGGAGACTTCATTTACACGACTGTCTTTGGCTGATGCGGGGCGTACCAACTGCAAATAGTCAATTACCAAAACGTCCAGCCCATGTGTTCGCTTCAACCGCCGCGCGCGCGCGGCCAACTGGCTGATCGGCAGGGCTGCAGTGTCGTCAATATAAAGCGGGCAGCTTTCCAGAGTTTTGGCGGCTTCCACCAAACGGCGGAACTCTTCTTCTGACATATCACCACTGCGGATGCGCTGGGATTCAATTTCGGCGGCTTCCGACAGAATACGTGATGCAAGTTGCTCTGATGACATTTCCAGTGAATAAAACCCGACAACGCCGCCTTGTACCGCACCGATTGAGCCATCGGGCAACGTGCCCTTTTTGTAGTTTTTAGCGATATTATAGGCGATGTTTGTTGCAAGGGACGTTTTGCCCATAGATGGGCGACCCGCAAGGATCAGCAAATCAGACGGGTGCAAACCGCCCAGTTTTTTGTCCATATCGGATAGGCCGGTCGATGTGCCTGCCATGCCACCATCACGCTGATAGGCGGCATTGGCCATTTGCACCGCATCGGTCACGGCTTTTAGAAAGCTTTGAAACCCGCTATCGACCTGGCCTTGCTCGGATAGGGCATAAAGCCGTTGTTCAGCTTCGACAATTTGTTCGGCAGGTTCATTGCTGACCTCCATGCGCTTGGCTTTGTCGGTAATCTCTTCACCAATCGCCATCAGATCGCGCCGAATGGCCAGATCGTAAATCATCTGCGCGTAATCGCGAGCGGCAAATACAGATACGGATGCCCCGGCAAGACGCGCGAGATAAGCAGGCCCACCCAATTCGGCAAGCCCTGTGTCATCTTCCATAAACGCTTTTAGCGTAACAGGTGAGGCCAAGGCGTTTTTCTGGATACGTTGGGCTGCAATCTCATAAATACGGCCGTGAACGGGGTCAAAGAAATGTATTTCGTTCACAATCGACGCGACACGATCGTATACATCATTATTGACCAGCAAAGCCCCCAATAAGGCTTGTTCGGCTTCTATATTATGCGGTGATGATTGAATTTCACTGCCCTGTGTTGTGTCGTTGACGTCTTTCACGGCTGTTATACTGCTCATTTTATGTTTGTCCCTTTGGGGAGGTTATACGTTGAAAGAATAGCTCCCCGCAATCTGGAAATCCTGTGGATAAGCTGTGAGTACTTTACCCGATAGGCGGTATTCCAACCCGAAAACTTATGCACTGCGCCAAGTATTACTGAGCCTTTTCAAGGCTAGTATATGCCGATTTATCCACAACATCCTGTGTATAACTTTATTTCAACCACAACTTATGCTAAGAAAGTATTGTAAAGCAATCGATTCGCAGATTTAATCGAAGCAATACAAACTGCCTCATGGTTCCAACCTCCTCCAGGGTTCGAGCTGTACTTTCAGGTTAACTAACCCGGTTGCAATGCAGCCGGGTTTTTTTATACGACCCGCCAGAACAGCGGGTAACCGGGATCAAATACAGTTACCGGTCCGTCCCGAGTTTCAATACTGACAGGATACTCAACCGGTGTTGATGATTTCACCAACATCAGTTTAGCGCGGTTGGGTTGCAATCCGTAATAAGCAGGGCCATTCAGCGAAGCGAAGCCTTCCAGTTTGTCTAACGCACCATCCTCTTCAAAAACATGGGCAAGGCAAGACATTGTGTTGGTTGCGGAAAATACACCCGCACAGCCACATGCACTTTCCTTGTTCGGATCAGTATGCGGCGCACTGTCAGTTCCTAAAAAGAACCGCGCATCGCCGCTTGTAGCCGCTTTGCGCAAGGCAATGCGGTGATGTTCGCGTTTGGCAATCGGCAAACAATAATAATGCGGCTTGATGCCACCGACAAGAATATGATTGCGATTGATAATCAGATGGTGTGTTGTGATCGTCGCGGCCAGGTTTTTATCAGCCGCCATCACATAATCGGCAGCGGTTTTTGTTGTTATGTGTTCCGAGATAATCTTCAGTTCGGGCAAAGCACGACGCAAAGGGTCAAGCACGGTATCGATAAACACGGATTCGCGGTCGAAAATATCAATGTCTGCACCGGTCACTTCGCCGTGGATACATAAAGGACAGCCAATAGCGGCCATTTCTTCAAGTACAGGCATGACATGTTTTATGTCAGTGACACCAGAGTCGGAATTGGTGGTGGCCCCTGCGGGATATAGCTTCACCGCAGTGATTAACCCCTCTGCATAGGCTGCAGCCACATCCACTGCGTTGGTTTTATCCGTTAGGTAAAGTGTCATAAGCGGTTGAAAATCATCGCCTATCGGTAGCGCATCCATAATACGCGCACGATAAGCTGCGGCATCATTTGCAGTTACCACAGGGGGTACAAGATTGGGCATGATTATAGCGCGGCCAAAATGACGAGCGGTTTCGGGCAAGACAGCACGCAGCATTTCATCGTCGCGCAGGTGTAGGTGCCAATCGTCAGGGCGGGTGATGGTAATGGTTTGTGACATGCATTGATTCCCGTCATTTACAGGGTAATTCTAGTCGTGTTTCGACTTTCCAACAATCGTCGAATCCTGTAATCTGATATCATTCTCAGGGCGGGGTGTAATTCCCCACCGGCGGTGATAGCCCGCGAGCGCTTGGGTCTTTGGACAAAGACCTTGGGTCAGCAGACACCCGTGAAATTCGGGGGCCGACAGTTATAGTCTGGATGGTAGAGAAGGAATGCGTTTACGGGCTTGTCCGTAAACGTATCTGAACGCTCTGGGTCTTGTTGTTGCAGAAAGGACTTGGAGCTATGACAAAACCCAAAAATATCGCCTTTATAAAGGCGCAGTGGCACGCGCAAATCGTTGACCGATCGCTGGAAGGTTTCAGCCAAGAAATCGGTGATAAAGCCGTGGATGTGTTTGACGTCCCCGGTGCATTTGAAATGCCGTTGTTGGCCAAGAAACTGGCACAAACCGGTAAGTACGACGCAATTGTCGCCGCTGCATTCGTCGTGGACGGTGGTATTTACCACCACGAATTTGTTTCGGCAGCCGTCGTTGACGGGCTGATGCAAGGGCAGATGGAAACCGGCGTGCCGATGTTTTCAGTATCCTTAACACCGCATAATTTTCAGGAAACACCTGAATTGATTGCTTTTTACAAATCACATTTCGTGAAGAAAGGGCAAGAGGCGGCTAGGGCTGTGCTGCAAACCTTGGCTGTTTACGCAAATTTGTGAAATCTCTTCCCGCTTGTGTTGATTGTTCCAATATGAATAACACAGAATTGTGATCTCGATGGGTTCACAATTTTGGTATGCGTCATGTAACTTAGCTTTGAAAACAAGGCTAAGATATGATGTATCGCAATACAAAAAACGGATATGGTGCCATTGCACGTTGGATGCACTGGCTGATGGCACTTGGTATCTTTGGTTTGTTTGCTTTGGGCTATTGGATGCGTACGCTGACCTATTACAGCCCATATTACAAACCTGCGCCTGAAATTCATCAAGGCATCGGGCTTATTATGCTGGCCCTTATGTTGTTTCGCTTGTTTTGGCGCATAACCAATCCATCCCCAGATCATGCAGAGTTGACACGTCCGGAGCGTATGGGCTCGGCGCTGCTGCACTGGGGTTTTTATCCGCTTTTGATAGTGATGATGATCGCAGGCTATTTCATCACAACGCTTGATGGTCGTCCGATCCATTTTTTCGGGCTGTTCGATGTCCCGTCTATTTACACACAAAAAGGGCTGGAGAAACTGGCAGGCCAAATCCACTGGATATTGGCTTACGGGATCATAGGCTTGGCACTACTACACACGCTTGCTGCGCTCTGGCACCATTTTGTGAAACGCGATGGCGTGATGATGAGCATACTCAAAGACCCGGATTAATATGTAACACTTACCCCTATAACCAAGGAGATTATACTGATGAAAAAACTATTTATAACAACCGCTATGGCCCTGTCGCTGGGTAGCGGCGCATTTGCTGAAAGCTATATTATTGACACCGAAGGCGCACATGCCTCGATCAATTTCAAGGTCAGCCACTTGGGCTATTCCTATGTCATGGGCCGGTTCGATACGTTCACCGGCGGGTTTGAGTTTGACGCGGCCAACCCTGAGGCAGGTTCTGTTACGGTAGAAATCGACCTCAGCTCGGTGAACACCAATCATGCGGCACGCGACAATCACGTGCGCAGCGCAGACTTCTTTGATGTGGCAAAGGCTCCGACTGCAAGTTTTGCCAGCACCGGGATCAAGGTGACAGGGGATAAAACTGCTGTCATTACCGGTGATCTGACCATGAGCGGCATCACGAAATCAGTGGATCTCGAAACGACTTTCGTTGGTGAAGGTAAAGACCCGTGGGGCGGGTATCGCGCAGGCTTTATAGGAACCACAGAAATCAAACTGGGGGATTACGGCATGGGCGGTGTTATAGGTGACCAAGACGTTGCCTTGACTATAGTTGCAGAAGGCTTACGCCAGTAAAATGATTGATTGGTGGGTGGGCCGAAAGCCCATCCACTACTGGCCGTTTAAAACCGGCCTGATCGTTTCTTCCAGAATCCTCTGTGTAATCGGCCCCGCATGGCGGAAAAGAACTTTACCTGTGCCATCGATGATAAAAGTCTCTGGCACGCCGTATAGTCCCCAGTCCAATCCTGTACGGCCTTCGTCCTTGGCAATTTTTGTATATGGGTTTCCAAGCTCATCCAGAAAGCCCGTGGCGTTGGCCAACTGATCTTTGTAATTGATGCCGTGGATGACGATGCCTTCATCCGATAAGGCTTGTAGTGTCGGATGTTCAACACGACAAGGCCCGCACCAACTGGCCCAGAAATTAACCAGTTTAATACCGTCCGCTTTTAGGTCGACGGCGGTAAGTTCCGGCAGATCGCCCAATGGGCCAACAGTTAGTTTAGGCGCCTCACGCCCGATCATCGTACTGGGCAGATCATTGGGGTTTTCACGTTTCAGACCGAATGCAAACAGGGCTGCAAGAGCCACAAAAATGAGCGGCGGGGCTGCAACCCATGGTGAAATCTTACTTGCCACGGCGCGCTTCCTCTGCATCCAATAAGCGTTTTGCGCGTCGGCTTTGCGCCCATGTGATGGCTGAGAGACCAATGAGCAGTACAAAGGACACGACATAGGCCAGTATGACTGTATCGGCGTATTTACCCAAGTCAGGCATTATGTATTCCTTGCTTGTAGTGACGCTGCGCGGCGCAGACGGATTTCGGTGCGAGTACGTATCAATACGAGGATGACAAACAGCAGAACAAAGCCTGCGATACACACAAGAAGCGGGAAATAGAACGCGTTGTCGACATGTTCTTCTTTATCCAATGAAAGCGATGCGCCCTGATGCAGGCCCTGGTTCCAAAAATTAACCGCATAGCGCGACAGAAGTGCAAAAACACTGCCGACCATGCATAAAATAGATGTCAGATCTGCGGCAACGTCGGTGTCCTCAATCGCGTTCCACAGGGCGATGTAACCCAGATAAAACACTGCCAAAATCATAAAGCTGGTCAGACGCGGATCCCACGCCCAATATGTTCCCCACATGGGCTTGCCCCAAATGGCACCGGTGCCCAAGGCAATCAAAGTCATGGTCAGTCCGATAGGGGCCGCGGCTTTGGCGGCCAGTGCGGATACATGGTGGCGCCGGATCAACCATACCAGAGATGTGATCATCATCATTATCCACGCATTGATCGCGATCATCGCACTTGGCACATGCAAGAAGATGATTTTGACTGTAGAACCTTGTTTATAGTCGTCAGGGGTACCGAAAAACCCCCATAAGATACCCACAGCAAGGCAGAGTGCTGTCAGGACGGATAGCACAGGTATCAGGCGGCCAGAAAGCCCCATAAATTTAACCGGATTTGCATATTCCCAAAATGACATGCGTGTTTTTTATATCTTTCTGTGGATAGGGCAACGGGTGAGTTGTCACAGGCGTGGTTAGTTAAGATTAGCCTTTAATGCCAGTGCGCTGGCGAATGGCATCAGGACGACAGAGAACAGTGTAAGTCCCGCAAGCAGGATCAGACTGGGCAAAGGGTTTAACCCATCGACGGATTTAGTGACGCTGACCGCACCGAAAATCAGGGTCGGAATATAAAGCGGCAGCACGAGTAGGGATAACAGCAACCCGCCGCGTTTGATGCCAACGGTCACTGCGGCCCCGAACGCGCCGATAAACGACAGTGCAGGGGTGCCAATGGCAAGGCTAGCAAAAAGCCATATATAAGCCGGTTCCGGCAGGTTCAGCAGGTAGCCCAATGGAATGGCGGCAAGCGTCAGGGGCAGGCCGGTTGTGACCCAATGGGCTGTGGCCTTGGCTGCGGTGATCCCTGACAAGGGCAATGGCGAGGTTGCCAGAACGTCCAAGGTGCCGTCTTCATGATCGAGTTGGAAAATGCGGTCAAGTGACAACAGGCAGGCCAGCAATGCGCCGATCCACAAGATGCCGGGCGCGATGCGGGCCAGCAGGGTCAGGTCGGAGCCGACGCCGAAGGGGACGAACATCACGACGATCAGGAAAAACGCAAGTGCCAGACCGAAGCCGCCGCCGGAGCGGAAGGCCAGTTTCAGGTCGCGTGTGAACAGGGCCAGCATTCAGAACGATCCTTGCAGAAATATCGAGGTGTTAGTGTCTTTGGTCGGGATGAATTGCAGCAGATCAAGCGTTTTTGCACTTGGTATATCCAGATCAAGGTGGGTGGATAAAACGGCAATGCCACCCGCAAAGCAATGGTCGGATATGCTTTGTGCGATAAGTCCCGTATGTTCCGCATCCAGCGATGTGGTGGGTTCATCCATCAGCCATATTTTGCGATTTGACAATGTCATGCGCGCCAAGCCCAAGCGGCGTTTTTGACCTGCTGACAGATTGGCGGCATAGCGGTCTGCAAGATCGTTCAGGCCAAAGTGGGCTATGACCTGCGCCGTTGTGTCCGTGCCATAAACGCCGGCCCAGAACGATAGGTTCTCGGCGATGGTCAGTTGGAATTTCACGGCGTCCAGATGGCCGGAATAGGCGATTTCTTCGTGATCCAGTTCCAATGTTCCGCTGGACTGTTGGCTAAGGCCTGCAAGTACACGCAGTAACGTGGATTTGCCCACACCGTTTGGACCGCGCAGAATCAGACAGTCACCGGATGTCAGGCTGAAACATACGTCTTGCAAAACCTGGCGGGGGCCGCGTGAGCAACAGATATTCGTGGCTTTGATCGTCATAGGGGAGGGATAGCGTAAAGCGTGCGGTATGGGAAGATGCTGCCACGACTTATTGCCCCGCTGCCTGATATGGCTGACGGGGTTTTCGTATTCTTTGGATATCGTAACTATAAGAGAGGCGGGCCCGCCGATTGCGGTTCATATGTCCGAACAAGGGTTTTGTCGCCCTTGCACCTTTTCTTAACCGTTAAGTCTGGTGGCTTTCGCATTTGACGCTGTTACCCGCCCTTTGAAAACCCGTTAACCACTTTTGCTAGCAGGGGTTTTATACACATATGTTGGTTGAGGGAGTGTAAAGGTTGCGAACGCACCTTACGGGCGTATTTATCGGTGATTCCCGTTTATCACGTCAAATTGCATACAATTGCATACAATAACACTTGCGAGACTCGGCAAGATGGTGCAAAAGCCCTTTAATTCCATAAAACACACCATCGGAGGTTGATATGACTGTAACCGTAGGCATAGACAGCAATAAAACACGTAAAACCTTAACCGTCGGCGACGCGAGCGTTGACTATTACTCTATTCCGGCGGCAACAGCTGCGGGTTTGGGTGATTTCTCGAAACTGCCAGCCGCTTTGAAAGTGGTTCTGGAAAATATGCTGCGTTTCGAAGACGGTGGCCGCACAGTATCCACAGACGATATCAAGGCATTTGCCGAATGGGCAACGAAGGGTGGTAAGAACCCGCGCGAAATCGCATATCGTCCGGCACGCGTTTTGATGCAGGATTTCACCGGCGTTCCAGCCGTGGTTGATCTGGCCGCGATGCGTGACGGTTTGGTGGCTTTGGGTGGTGACGCAGAAAAG
>JAJFHY010000201.1 GCA_021775375.1 Amylibacter sp.
TCATGATCCAGCAAATCATCGGTAACCTTGTCGATCTGGCCTTGCACAGTTTCGTATTGCGCCATGAATTTTGCAACGGGTGCCGCACGCCCCAACAGGCGTTCCCACCAGCTGCGCCTGCGGTTCGGGTTCAACTCATCGACAGAAAAACCGCGAATAGAGCTGACAATACTGCGTAGACTATCACCCGCGGGCCCCATATCTTTGTTGCGTACACCTGCCAGCATTTCTTGGCTGATGGTTTGTAACTCGGCCTGTGCTTTGGAGCCGAATTCGATAATGGACTGTGTATTGCCCATATCGATCTCGGCCATACGCGCCTTGATAACCTTTTTCTGGTCGGGCTTTACTTCAGACACGACAATCAGATCGCCTTTGGGTTCGGGAAGTACGGCTGCGGTGACTTTTTCGACTTCTTTTAGAGTAGTTTCAGCCTTTTGGCGGGTCTCTTCTGACATATCTTGTCTCCTATTGTTTGGCGCTTACGCCCTCTTGTTTCAGTCTGTCTCGTAAAACTTCGATCTCAATATCCAAATCACTGCGGTCATCCAAAAGCAACGTTTCACGATGCGCGGCAAAGCTGGTTTCCAGATCGGTCAGCAACGCTTCGTAATCCGCACGCGCGGCGGGTTCGCGGTTGCGGGCGTAAATGTCGGCGAATTTGATCGTCGCATCGCGCGCACCCTTTAAATAAACCCCCATGAACTTGCGGGCGCGCACCAGATCGCGCGGGTCTTCTTCGACAGTGCGAAACATATCGCGCGCGGCCGAAGCGATGCTTTCAACACGCCCCTCAAGTGCACGATCATTAAAACGTTTGGATGCGGTTATGGTTTCAGCCAACAGTTTTTCCGCCCGATCCACGGCCTTGGCAACGCGGTCGGTTTCAAATGTATCGAAGCCTTCCAAACCCTTGCTGCGCAAAGGATCAATTCCAAAACTCAAGGAATGTGCAATTGCTGCCGCAACCCCGAAAACAAGACTGGAAAACAAGGCCACATGGGCGCCACCAAAGGCTGCAACTGCGACACCTGCACCGGTCAGAACCGACGCGAAAATCTTGCGCGGAATGGCAGGCGGTCGCGCGACTTTGCGTGCGTTATATTCTTCTTCGGCCTGCAATCCGTCACGCAGTAACCATGCGGCCAAAAACAACGCGGCCAACGCGCCCCAGTTGTAAATAATGCCGGTACCGTCGCCCGCTTTTAAGGCACCAATGCCCGAGAACAACAGCGGCAGCGGCACCAGAAACAATAGCTTTGCACGTATGTTGGATTGATACACTTTCTTGCCGCGAAACTTGTTATGCAATGCCGCCACGTCAGGTGCGTTATCAGGCGCACCTTCGGGACTGAATTTGCCACCATAGCGTTTCGTCATCACAAAGACCCGCTATAGGCACCGGCCGCAACCACCCAGATGATGGCAACCAGTATAAAATAAGCGATCCATTGCAAAGATGTGGCAGACATCAAACCCCCGGGTCCATTTGATTACCTTGGTAATATAGGGGCAGAGTGTGCCTGTTGCTAGGGTCAAATCATAAAAGGTGGGGTCGGGTGGATCCACAGTTGCAAGACATGGCACGCCATCTTTGATTTTACATTGACCGACGAAACAATTTACGGCTGTATTGATGCATTGATAATGCGCGTTTAAAGAAAATTAATTGGAGGGATAATGAAAAACCAAATACATTTATACGCTCTGGTTCTCGTTACGATGTTTGGTGGTGTATCCGCAGCATTCGCGCAAGAAGGTGATGAATATGCGGAATGTACGCAACTGCTGAATTCACCGCCATTGGATACATTACTCACGCAGAACGAAGGCCACGACTTTGGGCAATTGACCTCACGCAGGCAAGGTGCTGCATTGTTAGGGGTTAAATGTTCGCGCGATCAGATTGTTGAGTATTTTCAGAGTGCGGGTTGGGAATTTATTGGAGAGAGCCATATTTATGGCGAAAGCGGTCCTTCTCATAATCTATATATAAGAGATAATTCTCTTGCTTTTTGCCGGCTTCGAGAACTTCCATGGCGTTTAATCTTAACCCGTTGCGGAGCGAGCAGTGGGTTCTATTTATTTGAAGGTCGCGTCACCCATATCGGTGCGAGCGGCGTAAAATAAGTTTTAGCAAACGTAGGGTGGGCTTCAGCCCACGTTTACAATAGCTTGAAAAACTTCGTATAAATTTCGAGGTAAAATGAATAAACCAAGCAATTACAATATGTTGAGTAGGTGTCCCAACTGGGACATTGTGTTTGGATCGCGTGGGCGACCGCCCATCCTACAGACTATCCTCTTGCTCAAACGCCCGTTCCGCCGCCAATTTACGTTGATATCCCGTCTGCACCAGCTCCACGACAACCAGCACGATGACCGAGAAATAGAAGGTGGATTTCGACATCGGAATGATCTCATGCCCGAACACCCTGATCTTCATCGCATCGTCATGCATCGCATGCGCCGCCGCAGGCCCGGCTTCGCCCAGCAAAACCACGCCGACGATCAACAGGATAAACAGGCCCAGAACCTCATACATACGGTTCCGTTTCAAGAACTCCGTCACCCCGTCCGCCAGCACCAGCATAGCAATGCCCGAGATCATGATCGCGATGGCCAAAACGATGAAAACATCGGTGATCGCAAGTGCGGACAGGATCGAGTCAAAGCTGAAAATCAGGTTCATCATCACAATCATTGTAACGGCCTGCGCCGCAGATTTGGTGGCACCTCCACCCATCATGTCATGTTCCAGATGATCGATCGACAGCATATGCGCGATTTCCTTGAATGCGGTGTACATCAGAAAAATACCACCGACGATAAAGATCACGGTCGAGAAGTTCACACCACCCTCGATAATGCCGGGCATATTGAAATGATAAAACGGCGTGGCAAGCGCATCAATCAGATGTATCATCGCGAACAACAGCACAACGCGCAGAACCACAGCGATAATGATACCCCAGAACCGTACGGATTTTTGTTTGTCAGCAGGTGCACGTTGCGACTCGATGGAAATATACAAAAGGTTGTCAAAACCAAGTACGGCTTGCAAGAAGATCAAAATTGCGAGATTTCCCAGATTTTCGAATGTAAATAAATCAGTCATATGTAACGCGTCCTTGTGTTTTTGCGTCTAGACTTAAAGTTTTCATCCGCGTCACGCAACCGCCGCGATACTTCAAGTTGTCCCAAATGAAAACGGCACCCAATGGATGCCGTTTTGAAATCGAATATAGTTTGCGTCTGGTTTATTTGCGGCGGCGCAAGACCCCGAAACCTGCCAGCCCTGCCAACAACAATGGCAATGAAGCCGGAAGCGGTACGGGTGAAGGCGGTTGTTGACCTTCAAAGACTGAAAAAGAAGCCATAAGAATACGTGAATTGCTGCCACCCTCGGGTGAACTGAATATTGAGCTGTAAACCCCGTTTGCAGCATTTGTTGCATTGCTGGCAAATCCCAGAATGTTCAGCGTATAGACATCAACGCCTACATTGAATGTACCGGTTGAGTTTAAGGTTGTGATACTTACGATGTCATTACAACAGCCATTGCCAGTGTTTGGTGTTTCATTGTGTTTGATCAGGAAATCAAAAATTTTCACGCCTAAATTTACAGCACCAAATTGAAGGTCGCTTCGTACCGATAAATTGACGGATGAAATGCCGGTTCCTCTATTGATTGCCTGGTTTGTATGGGTGAATGTGCCCAATGAAAACAGCGTATCGACATTCTCGGAGAAAACGGGATTTGTTGCATTAAATTCATATCCAGAGGTTCCGCCGTTTCCCCATGTGACTTTGGTTGGATCGGTGTAGCCGGTTCCATTCGGATAGGCTACATTTGAGCCGCCCGTTGTGGTGTGAAACTTCGAGTCTAACCCGTTGAATGTTACTGTTGCGCCATATGCAACGCTTGACATTACCATGCCAATAATTGTCGCAGACGCTAGGATGAATTTATTATTAAGCCGCATTGTTACATTCCTTACACATATTTACTCTTTACAAAACCAGTCCCGTTTAAGCTTACGAACCAGCTATTACCCCACATGTACATTTTACAGAGAGGTTGATCATTGCTCAATTGAATTTGAAGAAAACCAGTCATCTTTGTGTCCATTTTATGTCTTATTGGTGACTGAAATATGTATAGTCTCGGTGAAATATGAACATTGTTTCTTTATTTGATAATGAAGTGGCTTGTTGGGTGAAATTAAGCGCAGGCGGCAATGTAATCGGTATCAGGTTTGCGAATCGTATTAAGGTATTCGTTTTCGATTGCCGTAGAAGCTGTCACCATATCGTTGAAAATCGCGATTTTGAAAGAATCACATTTTACGGTAACGTTAGGGCAACGTCGTTATTATGCGGTGTGGCAGGGTTGCGCAAGACTACGCGAAGCCCATGAATAAGAAGGAAGAAGATCGTGCCAAAAGGTAAAGTGAAATGGTTCAACCAACAAAAAGGCTTTGGGTTCATTGAACCCAGTGAGGGCGAAAAGGATGTGTTTGTGCATGTCTCCGCCGTCAAAGACGCAGGTCTTGAGAATCTGGAAGAGGGCCAGCCTGTAGAATATGAAATGATTGCCGGGCCTGATGGTCGTGAAATGGCCGGAAATCTGAGTGTCGGGTAAAACCCGCACTTAAAGCTGAATATTAATTGCGCCTTTTAACGGGCCGTTTGCTCTTTGCGCTTTTTTGAATTGTTCTGCATTTTTGCACAGGTGCATCTTCTGCCTGTTTATCCAGTCCCAATTGATCACGCAGTACCTTCATACGGACTTCTTCCACCTCACCGGGTTCCAGTGTCAGCAATTGAAACGGGCCATAAGATGTGCGGATCAGACGGCTTACCGATAGTTCAATCGCGTTCATCGCGCGGCGGATTTCACGGTTCTTGCCTTCGGTAATTCCCACAGACAGCCATGCGTTGGCGCCTTGTTGGCGATCTATTGTCACCGCCATCGGACGGAATGTTTCGCCGTCCACTGTAATACCCTTGCGCAGCGGTTCAAATAGATTATCCGTCGGATATCCATTGACGCGCACACGGTATTTGCGCACCCAGCCTGTGGATGGCAGCTCCAGTTTGCGTTTCAACTCGCCGTCATTGGTCAGCAGCAGCAGGCCTTCGGAATTCAGATCAAGACGCCCCACGGACATTACGCGCGGCAGCGTATCGGGCAGTTCGTCAAATATAGTACGCCGCCCCTTTTCGTCACTGTCCGACGTTACCAATCCGTTGGGTTTGTAATAACGCCATAAACGTAATTTTTCAGGTGCACCAACAGGCTTGCCGTCAACCGTGATATTGTCAGCCTCGGATACTTTCACCGCAGGTGTGTCTAGAACTGTGCCATTTAGCGTAATGCGGCCGGCCGCGATCATCCGTTCAACCTCACGGCGCGAAGCAATACCCGCACGGGCCAGAAACTTTGCGATACGGTCGCCTGATGGAGGTAGGGAATTGGACATGATCGCCAAGTACACCGAAGCCCCGTAGTTTGTCCAAGGGTATTTTTGGGAGTTTGGGCAAAGTCTAAGCTATAAGGCGGGTGTTTCTTGCAATGGGCTTGAATAAAGTCGCATTCCAACGCAACAAGGTGGGATGAACAGTTTTAACAGCTATATGGACATTGCCTTGGACGAGGCAAAGGAGGCCGCCAAACGCGGCGAAGTGCCTGTTGGCGCGGTAATTGTCACCGGCGGTCAGGTGATTGCGCAGGCGGGCAACCGTACGCGCGAATTACATGATCCGACGGCGCATGCTGAAATGCTGGCAATCCGCGCCGCCTGTGTATCTATGGGTCAGGAACGACTAAGCGGTTGCGATTTATATGTGACGTTGGAGCCTTGTCCGATGTGTGCTGCCGCCATTTCCAATGCACGGATTGCACGGCTTTATTATGGAGCGTCTGATCCCAAATCCGGCGGGGTTGAAAACGGAGCCAAGGTTTTTACCCACGCACAATGCCATCATGTGCCGGAGGTTTATGACGGGATTGATGAAGCGGCCAGTTCTGAACTTCTGTCAGTGTTTTTTTCAGGATTGCGAAAACCTTAGCCATTGCGCAAGAAACGGGTGGATTAAAATGCACCGTAGTGTGATCTGATCTTACAAATACAAATGTGAGTAGAATTTATGGATAAAAAAACCGGCCCTACAATCGATACGATATCCGGCATTATGTTGCTGGTGTTGGCAGCCGTATGGGGCGGGTCTTTTTTCTTTGCAGAAGTCGCACTTGATGAAGTGCCCCCTCTGACGGTTACACTGCACCGCGTTGTTTGGGCGGTTCCGGCGCTTTTCGTTGTGGTTTTGTGGCGAGGCGTCAAAATTCCACGTGCGCCGCGTATCTGGTTTGCCTACCTTGTCATGGGGGCATTAAACAATGCCATTCCATTCTCGCTTATTTTTTGGGGACAGATGACAATCGAAAGTGGCTTGGCGTCTATACTGAATGGCACAACGGCTGTTTTCGGGGCGGTTGTGTCGGGCCTTTTGTTGGTTGATGAACCGCTTTCGCCGCAAAAAATTACCGGTGCGATTTTTGGGGTTTTAGGTGTCGCTGTGATTATGGGATTTGATGCGCTGACGAATTTGGATCCAAGGAACCTGGCACAACTCGCCATACTGGCAGCAGCCCTGTCATATGCCTTTGCAAGTGTATGGGGTAAGACGAAGCTTGCAGGCCAAGCTCCCGAAATGAACGCGCTTGGTATGCTGGTCGGCAGTACAGTTTTGATGATACCCATTGCGATTTGGTCGGATGGTTTGCCTGACATTAATCTTTCTGCGAAAGTCTGGGCATCGCTGTTTTCATTATCGATACTGTCAACAGTGCTTGCTTACCTGTTATATTTTGCCATTCTATTGCGTGCAGGGGCTGCAAACCTGATGCTGGTCACGCTTTTAGTCCCGCCATTTGCCATCGGGCTAGGGGTGCTGTTCCTGGGTGAGCGACTTGGCCTAGAAGCATGGGGCGGTTTTGGCTTGATAGCAGTTGGACTTGTGATTACCGACGGCCGGGTTATGGCTTATCTTCGCAGTATTTTACGGAACGATTAGAAGGCTTGGCTTTGGTTTGTTGGATAAATAGACTGATTGTTCCAAGAAATGACAATCAGCCTAACCATTTCCTACAAACCCGACTTGCGATTGTGCGCAGTGGGCGGTAAAGCTTTCCCCGATATATCATAACAGCAGGACGGCTTGAAAAATGTCGATCGACAAAGACACAGCACGGCGCGTGGCGCATTTGGCGCGCATAAAGGTAGAGGAAGATCAGCTGGACCATCTGGCCAGTGAGCTTTCGGGTATTCTGGGCTTTATGGAACAATTGAACGAGGTTGATGTGGATGGCGTGGAGCCGATGACGTCTGTCTCGCCGATGGATCTGAAACGCCGCGATGATGTTGTGACTGACGGTAGTATGCAGGCCAAAATTTTGTCCAATGCACCCGATGCACGCGAAGGCTTTTTCGCTGTGCCCAAAGTTGTGGAGTAAACGACATGTCTGATCTTTCAAAACTGACGATTGCTGATGCGCGCGATAAAATGCGTGCCAAGGAAATAACTTCCGTAGAACTGACACAAAGTTGTCTGGACGCGGTGAATGCGGCCGATGTGCTGAACGCGTATTGTGCCAAGACACCTGAAACAGCACTTGTACAGGCAACTGCGGCTGATGCGCGTATTGCGGCAGGTGATGCACCTGACATGTGCGGTATCCCTTTGGGAATAAAAGACTTGTTTTGCACCAAAGGCGTGCAGTCTCAGGCTGGTTCCAACATTCTGGCAGGCTTTAAACCAGAGTATGAAAGCACTGTAACCTCTAACCTGTGGGAAACAGGTGCCGTGATGTTGGGCAAGTTGAACATGGACGAGTTCGCAATGGGCTCTTCCAACGAAACATCTGCCTACGGCCCTGTTGTCAGCCCTTGGCGGCGCGAGGGGTCGGATAAAGATTTGACACCGGGCGGGTCTTCCGGCGGGTCAGCTGCAGCAGTTGCTGCTGATTTGTGCCTGGGCGCTACGGGGACAGATACGGGCGGTTCTATTCGCCAGCCTGCGGCCTTTACCGGTATTGTCGGCGTGAAACCCACATACGGCCGTTGTTCACGCTGGGGGGTGGTGGCGTTTGCTTCTTCTCTGGATCAGGCGGGACCGATGACCAAAACCGTGCGTGACAGCGCGATTATGCTCGAAGCGATGTCAGGCCATGATGCAAAAGACAGCACATCCGCGGATTTCGCTGTACCGAACTTTGAGGCGATGTTGACAGGCGACATCAAGGGTAAAAAGATCGGTATTCCGAAAGAATATCACTTGGACGGTATGCCATCCGAGATAGAGACATT
>JAJFHY010000202.1 GCA_021775375.1 Amylibacter sp.
CGATTGGATGAAAAAACTGTGGTCATTCCGGATCTTTCACGGGAACGAACCGCACGCAGAAAAAGTACATTACCGGCCCCATCGATAGCGCTGGCGGCAAGACAGGCACAAAGCAGCATGGTGATGCCCAGCCACGGCGTATCTGCCGCGGTACCTACCCCGATCGTAAACAGTCCGACGGCCACATATCCCCAGATCAACAATCGGCGCAGTCCGAACCGCCGCCCGATCCAACCCCAGAACGTAACCACGAACAGTGAAGCCGATCCCGCCGAAACAATCCAGCCGCCAGCCTCGACATCCATACCAGAGGTAACTGTGTAGATCGGCGCATAAACGAAAAACATCGTCCACCAGCCGGAACGCCCGACTGCAAGCAACCAGGCAAGCACCAATCGAGGCTGAGAGAAATAGCGTCGTACAAAGTATAACGGATTGGTTGCAGACGATGTGAGCGGTACCAGGATCGGGTTCTCGGTTATGCGCAGAAACCAAAAATAGCCCAACAGGATAAGCGCAAATCCGGCACTTGCAGCATAAGGCAGCCAATATGCACCGTATTTACCAAGGTAAACCCCCAATACCGGGGCCACGACCCAGGCAGCCCCGGCAAACAGCATACGCAAAGGTTCAAAGCGGGTCAGCACCTTGGGCCGGATATTATCCAGCACGTAAAGATTTAGGCATATGGACAATGTTGCGCCGCCTGCCACATGCAATACCATGCCAAAAATCAAACCGCCCATGGTTTGACTTGCAAAAAAAGGGGCCGAAGCGCACATGAAAAACACAGCAAGGCACATCACCCAACGCCGCCGCAAACGTTGAACCAACCAGGGCACGGCAAGAGTGCCCAACAGTCCGGCAATGCTGATTGAGAAATAAAACACGCTCACACCCTGAGCATCACCAAGCAACTCTAGCGCCAGTAAAGGCACTACAGCGATTAGAACCGCACGGGAAAAGGTCTCAAGTACAAACAACACCGCAAAGGAATAACTTCCTGCAGTCGTTGCATGAGCCAACCATACCGGTGAATGAATTTGCCTCATGGCTGCACCGGAGGCCGTTGAGTGTTAAAATAACTTAGCCCCATCACGTTTGATGACATTATGTATCTTTCCCGTTGCTACCTGTTTTATGCCATTAATTCTGAAACATGTGGGGATGGTACGGTTAAGGCAAGCGGTATTCAAAGATATTTAACTAAGCAAGGGATCGCGGCCCCTTCTGATCGTTTTCTGAGCGGCGGCCAATGCTGTTATTTTGTCATAATCGAAGGCTTCTTTTATCTTCAATCCAACTTCAGCTATGTGGGACAAAGTCTATCTAGCTTCTAACGATCAAGGTTCGCCAATTTTGTGTGGCAGATTTGGTTGATTAGTCGCTCATCAGTGCCACCAACATTGGGCAGGAGGCGGTTCCCGCATCACAATTCTTAGAAAGGCTTTGAAGGGCTTCACGTAAATGTACGAGGTTCTCAATCTTAGCGTTGATCTCGACAAGATGATCTTCCGCCAAGATCTTCACTTCCCCACAGGAGCGGTCTTTCTTGGCAGTCAATGACAGGAACGTTTGAATGATCGCAATCGGAAAGCCTAAATCACGGCACCGTTTCACAAACCGCAGTTTTGCAACTTCGTCAGTTGTATAAAGTCGACGTCCAGAGGTGGATCGGCCAGGTTTAGAAACGATACCCTCGCGTTCATAATAGCGGATCGTTTCAATGTTTACGCCGCTTTGTACTGAGGCTTTGCCAATGGGTAACATTTTCTTGCTCCTGTAGTCACTACAGGTATTAAAACTACGATATGAAAACAATTACAAATCAAAAAACTGTGCCGCCTCTTTGGAAAAGTTCAGATCAAGGCTTCATGTGGAATTTGTGGAAACCAAGGTGATAAAGAACAAACTACTGGCACTCGGATTAGGTGGAACAATCCTGGCGGCTTTGTGCTGCTTTACCCCGCTGTTGCCAATACTCCTTACTGCCTTGGGCCTGACAGGGCTGCTTGGCGTTGTTTATAGCGATGCAATTTTGCTACCGATGCTGGCAGGATTTCTAATTCTTACGGGGTACGCAGTATGGCGACAGAAGAAACAGAGGTAGTTCTGCAATCAACGCTTACCTGTCCAAACTGCGGGCATGTTGAAAAGGAGACAATGCCAACAGATGCATGTCAGTGGTTCTATGAATGCAAGTCGTGCCATACGGTTCTAAAGCCACTTAAAGGTGATTGTTGTGTCTATTGCTCATATGCGACGGTTCCTTGTCCGCCAATCCAACAAGGCAAATCCTGCTGCGCATAGAGGACGTTCGCGGCGGCGCGATAGGCCACAAGGATTTGCTGATTGGTGCGGGGTTATGGGTTTGCTGCTGGATGGTTGTTGTATGATGGAGCTGCCATCCGGCAAACTTCGTCAACCTGTGCCGCAGATCAATTTGATCGGAAGGCCATCCTTTAGGCTGAAGATTTCAACGCATAGTTGACCATTGGTTTCGCGCTGTCGAACACCTAAATCCAATGTCTGATACATCTCGCTAGGTGAAACCCGGCCGCTATCGTCGATGTCCATGTATTTTAGTGGAAAGCCATTATGGATGACCAAGACGGCCAAAATTGTAGCGGCCATCATTGTGACTACTAATAATGTGGCAGAGACCTTTTTGATTAAAAGAAGCACAAATCCGTCCAAACGATATTTTTCCGTGGAGAACCATCAGTCATCAGAGTATATGTATTGGGTTGGCAGTGGGTTGGCAACGCATTTTGTTCTCAATCCAGTCATTGGTCCAACGCATCACTTAAACTTCGGTTCCCGCTTGCCCATTACAGCCATGACCATTTCCATCTGATTGGGCTGGCCGATGATGGCGGCTTGCAGTTCCGCTTCCAACTTTAAGCCGGCCTCCCCGCACCCCCATGTGCCGTTCACCAGTTTTTTGGCGGCTTTAAGCGCGTCGGGGGATTTGGTGGACAGGGTTTTGGCCAATGTCACCGCCTCGGCCAGCGGGTCATCCGATAGCCGGGTGATCAGGCCGATGTTTTGGGCCTCGGTTGCATCCAAAATGCGGCCTGTCATGATCAGCTCCATGGCGATGTCAGCGCGGACGAGTTTTGGCAAGCTTTGACTTATGCCCATATCCGGGATCAGGCCCCATTTGGCTTCCATGATTGAAAATCTGGTATCGGGGGTGGCTATGCGAAAGTCTGCGCCAAGTGCAAGCTGTGCGCCTGCACCGAATGCAACGCCCTCAAGGGCGGCGATAACGGGGACGTTCAAGCTTGACCAGATGGTGGCGGGGGCTTGGAATTCATTGGCAGCTTCGCCTTGTGGCGGGTTTAGGATACTTTCGCGGATTTCGTCGATTTTGGGCACGATTGCCATCAGGCTTTCCAAATCAATGCCTGCGCAAAAGCAATGATCAGCCCCTGTCAGTATCACAGCACGCAAGCCATCGGTTGTTGCGAGTGTTTTGGCGGTTTCAACCAGATCGCGCATCATATCAAACGACATCGCGTTTTTCTTGGTCGGGCGGTTCAGCGTTACAGTGGCGATATTGTCTTGGACTTCGGTGATCAGGGTCTTTGTCATGTCTGGGCCTGTGGTTTGATTATTGTGTATTAACAGATATTTTGCACGCTACCAATTGTGAATAGCCCAGTGCATGCCTACATGATATCATAAGGTAAATATGGGAGACAGGTGATGCGTTGGATTTGGCGGATACTTACGGTTTTAGTTGTTTTGGCGGTCGCGGCAATCGGATTGGTGTTTTTATTACCGGCTGAAAAGATCGGTGATCTGGCCTCGGCGGAGCTGGAAAAGGCAACAGGGCGGACGTTGACATTGTCGGGTGGGTTTCAGCCGACAATCTTTCCGGTATTGGGTGTAAAAACGGGGCCTTTGACTATTTCGAACGCGGATTGGGCGAAATCGCCAACAATGGTGACCGCACAAGGTGCATCTGTCGGGGTTGGACTGTTTGCGCTATTGGGCGGCGATATTGAAGTACGTAAATTGGCTCTGGATACCCCGATAATTCATTTGGAGCGGCGCAAAGACGGCGTTGCGAATTGGGAATTGGCGGGCAGTTCTGATGGACAAGCGGGTGCAACTCAAGAGGTTGGCTCGGAAAAAGACAGCGCATTTACGCTGGATAAGGGGACGATCAGCAACGGGCTTGTGACCTATAGTGATGCCACAACAGGGCAAAATATCGAAGTCAGTGAAATAAATGCGGATTTCGCATTGCCAAAGGCTGGTGCCGCAAACATTGACGGTTCTGCGCTTTGGGATGGGCGTCGTGCTAAAATCAATCTGTCGGTGGCGGATATTTCCAAACTTTTGAATGAGCAAGTTACGAATGTGTTGGGATCTGTCGAGATGGGCGGTCTAAAAGCCGGTATGGAAGGTCAGGTAAAACTGGCAACGGAAGCCTCTCCTCTGATCAACGGGCAATTTAGTGTTGAATTACCCGATGTGGCTGCGTTGACAAAGTTAACAGGTGGGGAATTGCCAGTTGTTATGCAAATGATTTCAAGCATGTCATCACAAGGAACAATTATGGGTTCGGATGCCGGATTAAGTTTAATCGGGGATGGTGCTGTAACCATGAACGGATTGCCGATTGATGCAAAATTTGAAGTTACTAGCCCTGAAAATTGGGATGAAACTTTGCGTTTTGATGCGGAATTGAACGTGACGGGGCGCGATGCATTTACCTTTGCTTGGTCAGGATTAGTGAACGGGAAGACCGGTAATGCCGATGGTACGGTTGATTTTAACGCAAGCAACCTGCCATTGACGCTTAAGGCTGTGGGACAAGAGGTCGGCTTTCCAAAAGGCACCGGACAAACCGCAAAGGTCAAGGGTGTTGTTAAAGTGCGCGATGGCAAAAACACACTATCGAAAGCGACGTTCGGTTTGGATCAAAATACCTTTCAGGGGCAGGCAGAGCTGGCCTTTAATGAATTACCATATATTGCGGCGGACTTGACTGCAGGGGTGCTGGATTTATCGGCGTTTGCCTCTGGTGAAGACGAGGCCGGTGGCTCGGGGGGATCCGGAACTTCCAACAACTCAAATGGGTGGAGTAAGGAACCGATACGGATTACGGGGTTGGATGCGATTGATGCGGATATCAATCTTGTTGCCAAATCAGTTAATCTGGGCCTGAGCCAACTGGGCCGCACTGACGTTAAATTGCGCCTGCGCAGTGGCACTGTGAACCTGACTTTACGCGAAGTGCGGGCATTCGATGGGGTCATCACAGGTGTTGTCGGTTTTACGGGTGGAGACGCGGTTTCGTTTACGACAGATCTTACTGCAAAAGCTGTGCAACTTGAACCGCTTTTGGGGCGGTTTCTGGATATGCACCGTTTGACTGGTTCCGGTAATACAACGATGAAGATGTCCGGCACAGGGGGCAGTTTGTATCAAATTATGCATAGCCTGTCAGGCAACGGTACCTTGCGGATCGATAATGGCAGCTTCAAAGGTATTGATTTGGCTGCAATGATGCGAAACCTGAAACAAGCTTTTGGCGGGTTTGAAGGGGCAACCGAATTTACCAGCCTGACCGGGACGTTTACGATGAAAAAAGGCGTGTTGCAGAATGTTGACATGCTGATGGTCAGCCCGCTTTTCAAAGCAGAAGGCAAGGGGCGGATCAATGTTGGCGACCAAAGCATGCATTACACCGTGACGCCATCAACCCTATCGGGAGATGCACAAGTCTCGGTACCTGTCAATATTACCGGGCCTTGGAGCAACTTGTCATTTCAGCCGGATATGGCTGGATTGGTTGATCTTCTGGCAGGCGAAGAGTTGAAAAAACAGGAAGATGCCATCAAAAAGAAAATCGAGGAAGAAGTGGGTGATGATGTTGGTAACATATTGAAAGGCTTGTTTAAATAGGGCCTTTCTGTGCTGCTTGTTATTTAGCTTGCATGTTTTTTACCATCCGCAAAACCAAACGGCGCGGCGCGAACGGCAATATCCAGTTCAAAGCGATGTTAAGCTTCAGCTCGTTAAATGCGACAAGCTTGCCTTTTAGCATCGCTTTATATCCTACTATGGCCACCGACTTGGCAGTGGCACCGTTTTTAGCCAATGAGGTGCCTTCCAAACCGGAGACTGCAGCAAATTCGGTTTCAACGTAGCCGGGTACCAGAACGGTGCATGTGACGCCTTTGTCACGCAATTCTTCATCTATGGATTGGCTGTAAGAGTTCACAAAAGCCTTTGTGGCGAAATAAACTGCCTGCAATGGCCCCGGCATCATGCCGGCGGTTGAGCCTACGTTCAGGATTTTACCACCACCTTGTGCGACCATATCTCTGGCAAAGCTATGGGTAAGTTCAACAAGGCTTTTGACATTCAGGTCGATCATAGCCAGCTCACGGGAAAGGTCGTGGTCTATGTGTAGACCCTGTTCGCCAAAGCCCGCATTGTTGATCAGTATATCAATCGCGATACCTGCATCCTGAACTGCGTCATAAAGGGACTTTGCACCTCCGGAATTGCCAAGATCGGCGGCAATCACGTGCACGTTTACACCGTAGGCGGTTTCAAGTTCATTCTTAAGGGCGTTCAGAGCCGTTTCGCGCCGTGCGGTAATTACCATATCTCCGCCAAGGGATGCGTGGTAACGTGCAAATTCGGCACCTATCCCTGCGGATGCGCCTGTTATTAAAGCTGTATTGGACATGGTTTCCTCTTGTCAACAAGTGTTGACTTTCCTTTTAAATTAGATTTTCTTGGATGTCAACGGTTGTTGATTTATTGATCGTTTGGCATATAATAAACCCCATGAAAAAAGCTTTATCTACAAAAGAAAAACTATTGATCTCTGCGCGCAAGCTATTCTGGGCACGCGGTTATTCCAACGTGTCTGTGCGCGACCTGACAAAAGATGCAGGCGTCGATGTAGCACTTGTATCGCGGTACTATGACGGCAAGTTGGGTTTGTTTA